>JAJFTX010000053.1 GCA_021372715.1 Methanobacterium sp.
ATCCTATTAACCAGCTGAATAGTCCGGGATTTATGATAAATCCAATACCTAAAATTAGTGCAATTATTCCTAAAATTATCTCCAGTATTCCCATTCCGGCACTTTCGCCCATGGTAGCTATTCCGCCTATTATAAGACCCAGACCTAAGAATAAGACTATAAATCCACTAATTAGGCTTAATGGAATGATACCTAACATTGGAACAGCTAAGATTATCAAACCCAATATTATTAATATCAATGCTACGGCTTTATTTCCCATATTTTTAACCTCCAACTATTTAATATTAAGATATTAATACTCCATCCTATTAAATTTTTCTTATAAGAATTAGAATCACTGTAAGTCTTTGCTTTCATTTTCATGACCTTTCTAATAATTTTTCACTGCTCTGCTATTGTATATATGTCATGATGAAAGATTGCTTACTACGGGACTTGCCGGTTTTTAAATAAAAAATAAATTCACCATAAAACCCTTGAGTAATTAATTACCTCTATTTAAATAATCTAAAAGTATATTTAGTGGATATAAGAAAATATATTGTAAGGGTTTGTTTGAAAAAGAAGTAGGAGGTAGGTTCATGGCAGGAAGTAATGTTTTAACCGGTATTGTAGCAATAATTCTTGGTATTTTAATTATGGCATTCCCATTGTTAAGCGTTTTTACTCTTAGTGTTTTAACCGGATTTGGTCTTATATTGATAGGTATCTGGTTACTGGCAATGAGCTTCGAGTCCTGGAGCAGCAGTAAAGGAATGAGCATAGCAGCTTTAATACTGGGAATAATCGGTATCATAGTAGGAATAGGATTATTTGGAAGTATACTTGCATTCAGCATATTTGTAAGCATGGTAATTTATATCGGCGGATTTTTCCTCATATTAGCCGGTATTATAGCTTTATTTTCAGGAAAAGGCGCAGCTGGCAGATGGGGCGGAGTTTTAGGTATAATCTTAGGTATAATATATCTAATAATTGGAATATATGCCTTAAATCCATTATATCTGGCCTGGTTAATAGGAATTTTCCTAATTCTCAGCGGAATATTCCAGATTTTCTTACCAGCAGCAGAAGAATAACTTAATCAAGATCCAAACAAACCCTTTTTTTAATTTTTTTAAAAAACCATAGTGATTATATTAGTCGAAAATAATAATTACATAAAAATTACAATTTAGGTGATTAAAAATGCTGGTTCTAACCTCACCAACCATCCAAGGAAAAGAAATAACCGAATATTATGGTATTGTAACTGGAGATGCTCTTTTAGGGGCCAATTTATATAAAGATCTGTTCTCAGGAGTTAGAGATGTAGTGGGAGGAAGAACCTCCAAATATGAAGAAGAACTTACCAACGCACGTAATCTTGCCCTGGATAGTATGATAGAAGAGGCAGAGAAAAAAGGTGCTAATGCAATAATTGGGACCAGGGTATCCTACCATAACCTGGGCGGTACCATGGGAAACACCATAATGGTTACCATAGTGGGGACTGCAGTCTCTTACCAGGAATAATATTATATCATCTAAGGGGATATCTATGGTAACTACAGAATTAGACTTCTTAAAAGAAAACAGATGGGCATTAATAGCTGTAATATTAGGTACATTAGTGGGTTTTCTTTCTGCTTATCTGTGTATTATTTGGCATCTGGTTATCTTCGGATTCAACATAATGTACATAGTATCACCTTTATTGGCCGGTTTTATTGAAACATATATCGCTCGTAAGAAGTACGGCAGAAGCACCGGCGCTATCAGTGCTCTTTTTACCTTTATTTTGATCAATTTCTATGGCTGGTTCTTACCCGGAAATCTGGTGGACCCCACTAAAGAACCCGCTACACTCAGTTTCATCACTCTAATCGCCATCGCGCTCACCATACAGGCCGCATTCCCCATACTGGTAAATTATATTCTGTTTGTAGTTGTAGTGGGCATATTCATCAAATTGATGAGCTTACCATCCCGGATAATGAGAAGAACCCAAAAAGCAGATAAAAAAGAATTAGTTCAAACAGAATTTATTTCCGCCGATAATTTATCTATGCCACTGATATCACTTCCAGATACAAATGGAAACAAGATAAAAAGATATATGGGAATGGTAACCGGAGAAGCCGTAGCTAAGGAAAAAGAAATCGATGGGCAGTTTTCAAAGCTGATGAAGATGATTAAACCGGTTGAATTAGATGATATTTATTTAGGTGATGCCCGTAAGTTAGCCATTTCTCGCATGATGGAAAGAGCTGTTTCATTGGGAGCAAATACCGTATCAGATGTTTCTATGGACTTCGTATCTGTAGGCGGGTTACAAGGCAACGCAACAATTGTAACTGCTACTGGAACCGCGGTAATTGTATGATTATTTTCAGATAAAAAAAGTACATTTCTTATTTTAGGGTAAATAAGTAATTTTCTACAGTAGAATCATTGTATAATACTGAATATATTACTCCCTACAAATAGAAATAATTCTAAAGCAGTGATATTTGGAAGAGCTAGAAATATTAATATCAACAAACAACAAATATTATCATTGGTGATTATATGAAGAGTTTGATATATGTTTTAGTAGTGGTTTCACTGGTGGTAGCAATTTCGGGGTGCACCAGTGATATATGGGCGACCAACAAAACCTATTCTGGCAATGGGATAACATTTACCTACCCAGGTGCTTGGGAGTCCGATTTAAATAAATCTGTTACTATGCCGGCGGGATCTGTTAGCAAAGCCATAGTGGGAAGCAGTGATGAAATCTTAGACATAAGCACGGTAAGTGGACAAAACCTTACAAGCGATTCACTACAACAAGTGATTAATGATGTTATGACTGATTTTAAAAACAAAGGATTTGGATCTGAGAAAAATATAACCGTAGACGGAGCAACAGCCACCATGATCACATCACAGAAAGCTGATTCTGATGGATTTTACACAACGTACGTTGCCTGGGTTAAAAATAACACCATATACTATGCTACCTACCTAACCAAATCAAACAGTACCGCTAATCTTGAAAAAGTACTCAGCACATTTAAAACAACTTAAAACATCCTATTTTTTTAAAATTTATATCAAAAACATTTTTTTTATTTTATAATAAATTTATCAAGTTCATTATGGAGAAATATAAAAAATGGAGATATATGATATAGCTGTAACTGGAGCGGGACCCGCCGGATGTATGGCAGCTATTCGAGGGGCACAACTGGGTAAGAAAGTAATTCTATTAGAGAGAAACGATAAAATTGGACGTAAACTTCTTTTAACAGCTAATGGCCGATGCAACCTCACTAATACAGCACCTTTCGAAGTTTTTCTGGAAATGTTTGGTAAAAGGGGTTCTTTTTATCGTGAAATTTTCTCTAAATTTTCCAACCAGGATCTGATGGATTTCTTTAAAAAATATGGTCTCAAATTAAAAGAAGAAGATAATGGTCGTTTATTCCCCATAACTGATGATGCTAAATCTGTAGTGGATGTTTTGAAAAGGGTTTTGGATGTAACTGGAGTTAATATAACTTATAAATTTAGGTTAAATCATCTAAAGAAAGATTCAGATATTTTCACACTTTCATCTAAAGATAATAAATCAATTCAAGCCCATAATGTTATTCTAGCTACAGGAGGAACTTCCTACAAATTTACAGGATCTACTGGAGATGGTTTTAAAATCGCAGAATCATTGGGGCACCATATATCCCAACTCAACCCCAGCGGAGTACCGTTGTTGATTGGTGAAGAATGGATCCATGAACTTCAAGGAATTACCCTGGAAGATGTGGGGTTAAGTATAGGAGTTAAGGGGAAAATAAAATCACTACCACGTGGAAGGCTTCTTTTAACTCATTTTGGCATTTCTGGTCCTGTAATTCTCGATTTAAGTCATAATATATTAGATATGATGGATGAAAATAGTGATTTAACTCTTTATGTAGATTTTAAACCTGATGTATCCATTGAAGGATTTGAAGAGAATCTAATGAGTGATTTTCTAGAATATAGTCGAAAGAGTTTAAAGAATTATCTACAAAATCATCTTCCCCATAATATGGTTCTGCCTATATTAGAGTGCTTATCCATCGATCCTCAAAAAAAGCTGAATCAGATAACCAAAAAAGAGAGAAAACAACTACTAAAAACTATAAAATCTCTACCACTAACCATAACCGGGAGTTTACCCTCTGATAAAGCCATGGTTACTTGTACCGGTGTATCCAAAAAGGAAATTAATCCTCAAACCACGGAATCAAAGCTAGTGAAAAATCTATACTTCGCTGGCGAGATTATTGCTGGATGTGGTCGTAGAGGAGGTTATAATCTACAACAGGCATTTTCAACAGGTTATGTCGCTGGAGAAAGTGCTTCCCATAATTGAGAAGAAATAAAAATATTGTAAAAAATGGTTTCTATGAAAGATGAAACGACCTACGTCAATGGAATTAAATCTGATAAATTATTAAAATCTAACATCGAAGATGTATTTTTTAAATCCACCAGAGACTTAGAATGGCTCTCCCCTGATGATATAGTATTATTAAAACCTGCATTGAACTCCCATTATCCCTATCCATCCACCACCCACCCCCAGGCAGTGCAGGTCATCTCCAGAATATTAACAGATAAGGGAGCTAAGGTGGTTGTAGGGGATCAATCTGGTATAAGAAGTGTCCTCCATCACCCAGGAGGTGTATTACGCGGAAGTACCAGGGATAATTTCATAAAAGCAAGCAAGGGTACAGCAGATGAAGAAAACTTCATCAGCTTCGAGGAAGAAGGATGGGAAGAAGGTTTCTATCATTATAAATCCAGTAAAACTCCTTCCTGGCCAGATGGATTTTACCTTACCCATTGGATAAAGAAAGCAGATCATATCATCAGTTTACCCCGCTTAAGCACCCATACCCAGGCAGGTGCTACACTTGGCTTTAAAAACATGGTAGGATGCCTTAGAGATGACAGTAGACTGGAATTCCATACCAACGGTCCTTATAATTTTCCTATAAAAAATGGTGCCCGGGGCAGCGGCCTTAAATCGGTGAATGATCATTCTGGCACTTTCTTTGAGAAAATCGTGGAGATCAGTGATGCTCTTCGGGAAAAGTTGAGAATAACCTTATTTGTCGCCACTCAAGCCCAGACCACATTCGGCCCTAATAGACAACTCCTGGAAATTGGTAAGCTTAAAATAGCCAAAGCATATGTTTCAAACCTTAAACCCGGACTGGTTTTCGCCAGTGTGGATCCAGTAGCTACGGAATCCTTTGCACTGGCCATTTTAAAATATTTAAGAATATCTTCACCTATTTTACCAAAAACATTTGAACGTTTATTACTCTTGTCTAAAAATAATACCAATAAGATGGATAAAACCCATGTAATAGATCATCCCTACATCCAGCATTCAATGAAATTAGGATTCGGTGAAATTGCCTCTGAAATAGAGTATGAGAATGTTTCGGATCATATTCAGCAGATAGTAGATGAAATATTGAATTCAACATAGTAAATTGATCAGAATATGAAAACCGATATCATTAAAGAAATGATTGACTACTTTGGTCCGGATGTTAAAAGAATCACTCACTCACTAAAAGTGCTTTCTTTTGCTCAAATTATAGCTGAAAACGAATCCCTCACTGATTAAATGGTTGAAATTATTATTTACTCGGCTATTCTCCATGATATAGGTATTAAAGAAGCAGAAAAGAAATATAACTCATCTGCTGGTAATTATCAGGAAATAGAAGGACCAATTGTTGCCCGTAGAATTTTAAAAGAATTAAACATAGCTGATGAAATTATCAATCGCATATGCTTTATAATAGGCAATCATCATTCCTATCAGGAAATAGATAGATTAGACTTTCAGATAGTGGTTGAGGCAGATTTTTTGGTGAATATCTATGAAGATCGACTTGATCAGGTTATGATAGAAAACATCAATCAACGCATCTTCCAGACGGAGACTGGTAAAGAATTATTAAAAACCATGTATGGAAGCCAATGAACAATATTTCACCAGCAATATAAACATCGTGCTTTGAAATTTTTTACGATTGAATTAGCTGCTAATGTATTAATTATAATAACCCCTAAGAAGGTATTGAATTATAATCATATTCCAAAACTATCAAATTCATCAATCAATATCATTACACATTTAATGACTATAGAGTTTAAATATGGATTTTATTTTAAAAAAAAGTACAAATGGTATTAAATGCGAGATAATCGATTTATTAGAGATCATCGAGGCGGAACCCTAAAGAAGGAACTACACTATAAGCTAATCCAATGGGCTGTTGATTGTTCACAGCATGTGATGCATCTATCTGGTGAAAGTGACGAAAGACTAATTAATGCTATTAAAATCGCCTTTAAATGGATGGAAGGACATGCTTCAGTTGGTGAGGCAAGAAAAGCTTCTTTAGATGCAATTAAAATGACAAGGGAATCATCAGACCCTGCCTCAATTGCTGTAGCCCGTTCTGTTGGACATGCGGTTGCCACAGCCCATATGGCAGATCATAGTTTAGTAGCAGCATGGTATGCTCTCAGGGCAGTTAAAAATGCCGGTAAATCAGTGCAAGCAGAAAGAAAATGGCAGGATGAACAATTACCACCAGATATCAAACAATTAGTTTCTAGCGCCATGAAAGCATCTAAATTTAATAGGATATAAAAATATTAGACCCGGAACAGGATTCACAGATCATCGATTTGAAGAAGAATACTTGCAAGTTCATCCGGGGCTGTGGGTTGGCAAACATGGCCTGCTTCCAATTCGAATGTTGTCCACTGTTCTGGATCGCTATTTATATTTTTAAGAGAGGTATGAATAAAAGGAGCCAGTTCACTTCTGGTGCATCTAATGAAGAATTTTTTAATATGTCTAGTTTTCTGCGGGTCGAACTGCAATTTATCCACATAAGCCATAGCAGGTTCAAG
>JAJFTX010000054.1 GCA_021372715.1 Methanobacterium sp.
TCGTTGGTATGACCAACATGGATGAATTTGCTGCAGGAAGTTCCACTGAAACATCTTATTTTGGATTCACCAATAACCCTGCTGCATTAGGACGTATCCCTGGAGGATCCAGTGGGGGCAGTGCAGCTGCGATAGCAGCCCAACTATGTGATTTGAGTATAGGATCAGATACTGGGGGTTCCATCAGAAATCCTGCCTCTCACTGTGGGGTTTTGGGATTCAAACCCACCTATGGTGTAATTTCAAGGCAGGGACTTCTGGATCTGGCAATGAGCTTCGATCAAATAGGGCCTTTTGCAGCGGATGCTGGTGGAATAGCTTTGATGTTAGATGTCATGGCCGGATTTGACGAGAGGGAGTGTACCACCATTGACTGGGATGTTCCACAATTCCAATCAATGGTTGAGGAAGATACAGTAAAATCTCTTAAAGGGATGAGATTGGGCATAGTGAAACAGTTCCTGGAAGTCTCAGACGATCCCATTGTTAATATTATCGAAGAATCCATTCAAAAAATGGAGGAAGCCGGGGCTGAAGTAGTTGAATTAAGCTTTGATTATATTGATTTATGCCTGCCTACTTACTATCTCATAAACTATGTTGAATTTTTCTCAGCTACCCGAAAATATGATGGAAGAAAATACGGGCATCGCATCGAAGAGGTATGTGGAGAAGAAGTTCTTCGCAGAATCCATATAGGCTCATATATCAGTCAAAAAGAATACAGTGGTAAATATTATAAAAAAGCCCTCCAGGCAAGATCTTTAATTAGAAAAGAGATTACAAGGCTTCTTAAAGATGTAGACTCCATAATGGGACCTACCGTACCTAAATTACCCCATAAACTCGGTACAACCCTGGAACCCATGGAGATGTACGCATATGATACTCTTACCGTCATAGCTAATCTGGCGGGAATACCTGCTGCAAGTATTAAGGCGGGTGAAGTAAATGGAATCCCGGTTGGTTTACAATTCCAGGCAAAACCTATGGAAGATGCTAAAATAGTACAGATGATGGCTGCTTTTGAGGAAATATAGATCTTTTTATAATTATGGGGATTTATGGATTTTTAAGAATTATCTAAGTGAAGCAAGATGAAAATAGGTATTCTTTACGTTAAAGGTGCATTGCCCTTATTTGAAGATTTTGGAAACCTTCCAACCCATATGGTAAATCAAAATGGGATGGTAAATGGTAATAAAGCCCATAAGGAATTGGATGGGCTGATCATACCGGGTGGTAGTATAATAGAATCAGAAAGTACTGGTCCTGATGCAAAAAAAGAGATCAAGAAGATGGCTGCACAGGGCTCTTTTATACTGGGCATGTGTTCTGGATTTCAATTACTGGCAAACAGTACGGATATCGGTAGAAGATCACCTCAACCTATTATAAAGGAAGGTCTGGGAATTCTAGACGTTAAGTTCAGTCCCATGATCAGCAATGATCGGGTGGAAGCAGAAATAGTGAGCGAATCCTTCCTCACCAAGGGAATGATAAATCAGGTAATCACTGGTTTTCACTGTCATACTTATGGGAATATTCAAGGAGATGCTCATCCTATTTGTTTTTCTCCTGTAAAAAGGACAGATTACACTGATAATTCTCGAAAAATATTATCAGGTGTTAAGAATGATGAAGGAAATGTAGTGGGGATAATGTTACATGGATCATTGGATGAAAATCCTTTACTAACCCAGAACATCCTAAAATACATGGATGCTGATGAAAAAGATATTTTGAATATTCAAAGCAAAAATACAGACTTAAAAAATAAAATAAAGAGAGAAATAGGGGTTAGCACTGATATATTTGCCAATTATAAATTAAAATCTGAATGGGGACATGATAAAATGGACCAAAAAACAGCTAAATACCCTTCCATGATCATGATGGCCAGTACAGGTTCAGATTCAGGTAAAACATTCCTAACCACTGGTTTGGTTGGAGCTCTTAGGAGGAAGGGGTATCGGATAGGTGTTTTGAAAGTAGGGCCTGATATTAGGGATATAGTTCCATCTCTGTATCTTAACAAGGAGAAAATGGAGAATTTTTCCAGCATAAAAATAGGTAATTTAGGTTGGAAAGATTTAGAAAAAGTTTTAGAAGATATTAAATCTGAAAATTATGATTTAGTGATCATTGAAGGTGTGATGGGTATCTTCACCGGAACTTTGAATGAAGAAATTCCCTATTCATCATTAGAAATAGCTAAAGCAGGAAACATTCCTGTAATACTTGTTTCACCATGTAATAAAGGCGGGATTGAAACAGCGGCAATTGATATAACTGGCCACGTGGAAATGATGAATAAAATGGGAATCAAAACTAGGGGAGTTGTATTAAATAAGATTTATAATGAAAAAATAGCAGAACTGGCCCGTGATTATATTAGAACCAAAATAGACGTTAATTTCGTGGAATTAATCCCCAAAATCAGGATCCAGGAAAGGGGTAATATCCCTGAAGTTGAAATAAAACTGGAAGAATTCTGTCTAAATGCCATGGAAACCGTTCAAAAACATATGGATGTGGATAAAATATTAGAAATAGCTGATCAACCTAGTTTCCAGGGTTATTTATCTTTTGAACAAATTTTAGAAAGGTTCAATTAAAAAAATAAATTTAGTTTATCATTTTTCTAAAGCATCCAACTTCTTTAAAGCGTTTTTAAATTCTAATTCGTTTATCTCATCCCTATCCAACATTGATTTTAATTCAAAAGCTATATTCTGTAATTTTAAAACTTTTCCCTCTGCCTTAATATTAGCATAAGCAATATGAATCACCCCATTTTCTTCTGCAAGTTCTTCCAGACTAGAAACTCCCTGCTTAGGCATATTATCTTTAGTTTGTGCGTCAACTACTTCCAAATTAACATATTTGGCATGAGGATTCATTGGTTTTACCGCCCTAACCATGGCCCGGGGGATATGATCATTAACCGCTTTTCTTAAGGTTTTGAAGTTAACTGAGTAGCTGTCTTCCTGATTTAGAGGTTGATCATTAATTGCATGGTTTAAAGTGTCGATGAAGATGTAAATTCTTCCTCCTTTTTCTCCGTAAATATTACCTGTCTCGGGGTAGTAAGAGGTGACTAATTTAGAAACCCATTTTTCTTTTTTATCTTGATTGGTGATGATCACGAAGAATTCATAGGACTCTGATTTTTCAATGGACCTCTTTTTGATTTCTCCTATAAATATTTCACCTGAAATCTCTTCTCCAGGAATTAAGTCATTTAAAAATTTTATTTTGTAATCATCGCCTTTACCCCTGTTAACAATTCCAATATCCAACATTTTAACCAACTCACCCATTTATATTATGTTGTTATTGGGGCTTAATTTTTTCGAAAGTTCAGTTAAACTAATAAAAAAAATCGTGAAACTGCAAAAGAATCAAAAAAAGTGGTTTGGTGTTTAATAAATTAAAATAAGAAATAATAATTAATTATAGCTTATGGGTTCTATTTAGATTTTATAAATTCATTATAAGCATCCACCACTTCTGCACCGCTTAAAAATACCAGCCCGTTCTTTTCTGCATATCTTTCCACATCATCGGTGGTCATGGAACCTTTGCTTTCATCGTCCATCATTTCACAGCAAACAGCAGCGGGAGTGGTACCTGCCATTTCAGTCAGGGCTATACTCAGTTCGGTGTGGCCTCTTCTTTTTTGAACATGACCTTCAGCAGCTCTTAGAAGTGTCACATGGCCGGGTGAACGGAAATACTTACCTAGATCTGAATAAGCTTTATTCTTACAGAGTAATGCCAGTTCTTTAATTGTACAGGCCCTATCACTGTCAGTGATGCCAGTAAAAGTCTTCCTATGGTTTATGGTGATGGAAAAAGCTGATTTTTCATCGTAAGGTATATCTGTTGGTGATAATTCAGCGAGCACTGGAAATTTTGCACTGGCTGCCCCCATGATATCGGTCATGAACGGTATTCCCAGTTCATCAGATATTTCAGCCGATAAGGGCACGCATAAAAGTCCCCCGGCGTCATTTCTCATGGTGGTCATATGCTGGGGTGTCATGAACTCGGCAGCCACTATCATATCTGTTTCTCTTTCTCGGTTATCATCGTCAAATATTAGAACAATTTCTCCTTTTTTAAATGCTTCCAGTGCTTTGTCTATCATTTTATCACTTTGATTAATTGAAATTATAGAATCTCTGTAGATATTTAAAATTAATTTAAATAGTTTATTAAATTATCATTTAAAAATTTTTGTAATTTATATCATTACTGGAATTTTTCACTGAATTGTGGGGGTATGTTTTCTGATGACCTTGATTTTTAGGGTAACCAGATCTCCATCATTCAGGTTTAGTTTTTCTCTAAGATGATCACTTGCTATGAATTCCAGTATGTCCTGGGGATGCTGAGTTTTTACGGGAAAAACAAGTGCTCCATTTATTTCTCCATTTAAACTGGCTTTGATATATTTTACATCACCAAAATCTTCTCTACCTTTTATGGTTCCTATCTCCTCTGCAGGTATTTGGGCTATTTGGTTTAAGTTGTCTTCATTGATCTGAATATTAAATGTCCCGGGGAAGGGTTTAAAACCTAATTTTTCTTGGAATTGCTCGCTGTAAATTTTTTGGGATATGAAATAACTACCTTTTCCGGTTCCAGATATTACCATTCCTGAGATATTCATTTAAAACACTCTTCATTTATTGTTTAATAATTTTTTTATAGGTTTGAGTGGCTAATATATGTGATTTTATTATAGGTTCAGGGGTCTTAAATATACTGGTTTCCTTTACCAGATTAACCGCCTTTTTAAGAGATATTTTATGACCAACACTAACATAATATCCATTTACTAATGCCCCGGATATTTTGTTATGCAGCAGAACACTTCGATCAGAGGATTCATCCCCTTTTTTTAGGTTTCCTACAATTAATCTTTTTGCCACGCCAATGGTTGGCTTATCCAAGAACAATCCTACTTGTGAAGCCAGTCCAAATCCACGGGGATGTAAAATACCATGACCATTAATCATAATTGCATCATAATCGTGTTTTAAATCATTTAAAACTGAAATAACAGCATCAGATTCTCTAAAACCTAAAAATCCAGGAATATAGGGGAAGGAAATCTCCACTTCCTTGGTTGATTCTTCGATAATGGTTAAATTTTTAACCTGAATTATAACCGCAGCAGCCACAGCTCTTTCATCCCTGGAGAAAGATACATCCACTCCTACTACTTTATCAATGTTACTAGATAAATCCTTCTTTATAACTTTTTCAGCTAGTTTAGTCTGAATATGGGCTAGATTAAGATTTATATCATAGGGGTAAATGAATTCATTCATAGGAAATATTTATTGAAGGCTATTTTTTTAATTATTATAAGGGTTCATTTAATGATTATTAAATTAGGTTGACTAATCTAATACTTCACAGATAATTGTACAGAATATAGGTCCTCTTACATCTATAACCTTATTTTCGCTTGTTATATAGTTTAAAGCAATATCATTAAGCTTTAAATTCACGTCAGAGATATAACGGGATATAGTGGTTCTTAATTTAATTTTTTCATCCCAGTCTGCTACCAATTCTTCTATTTTATAAGCAGCTTGGGCAGCAATCCCATCCATATAAGTTATATTGGTTGATTGGCCTTTTTCAGCAGCTGATGAAGTGAAATGATCCTGTATCTCCCCTTCTAAACCATGTGGTGGGATTCCAACTATGTTTCCTTGATAAACAAAAACCTGGTTCCAGGCTGCCGGTCCTAGAAGTTTAGTATTCTGTTCTGGTTCAATTATCTTAACTTCTATGTTTTTTCCCAGAAATTCACCCTTGAATACTATGAATTCGCAGGGAGAGGGAGTTTCACCATTTTCTTGACAGGTGTTAATAATTGCATCCATTAAAATCCGTCCATCATCTGTAGATGGATAATCGTTAATTTTAAGCATTGATGCAATTTCTCGATCATTTAAATGCCATTTTTGGTAGATTTGCGGATACACCAGAGCCCGGATGTCTTCCTCTTGCTTTAGGATCATGGCTATTCTTTCTGCACCCACACCCAGATTCATCACTTCCTTATCCATTCCATACTTGGAAAGCGCCAGTGGTGAGTATAAACCGAAGGTAGCCACCTCTACCCAGTCTTTCAGTTTAGGATGGTAACCATATACCTCTGTTTGGGTGGTGGGGATGTAATATTTAGATTTCTTCTCATCTGGCATGAATTTGAACTTTTCAAAGCCGAAATGATGAAGAAGATTTTCAGATACTGCCATACCCACATCCATAGTCATCTCATCATCCATCCATACACAGGAGGCTGAATGATAGGTCATAAGATGGCTGGAATCTTCTTTCTGCTCTCTTCGGAAGCAACGATCGATGGAAAAAAGCTTGATGGGCATTAATTTCTTCTGGTGAAGTGATTGGAGGGTGAGGAACCATCCAGAGGTCATATGAGATCTTAAAGTGGAAGTGCTGGCCAGTGGTTTAAGCTCTCTTAACTCAGGAAAAACTTTTTCCAGCACCCTTAGCCCTGATTCGTCATCAACTTCTAATGAGGATGCTAGATCATGGACTAGATCATCTCCGCTCACATCTCCTTTCTTATAGCTCCTGAAAACTTCTTTCAGGTTCCCAATTTTATCTTCGTCTAAATTAACTCCTAACTTTTCAATTTTCTCTATCTTATCTAATCCCAAACCTATATCTGGCCGGGGAAGTCCGGATAAATAGAAGCAGCGATCTAAAACAGCGGGAGCCTCTGGTCCAAACTGTCGGTAGATATGATCTTCCTCTATGAATACGGGGTTGATTACTTCATCAAATCCTAACTGTAGATATGCTTTTCTAAGTTCTCCGATGGTATCGTAGAGATTATGGGACTTTCCGGTTTTTAAATAGAGTCGTGGATATTGATCATCGTGATGAGGCTTTTTAAGGGTTTCTGCAGTTTCAACCCAGGCCTTTTCAAAATCTTTTTTTGCTAATCGTATTATTTCTTTTTTTTTCACAAAAAACCCCCTGAAATGAATAGTAATTCGGTAATCAGTTAATTTTTTTAAAATATACTAAAATCCAGTTTATAATTTCTTTTACATTATTTTATTTTTATCAATTAATTAATATTATATTCACAGGATTGGATCAATTTTTTCTAACCAAAGGCTATTATCTTATCACAAAAATTTTATCCTTAATTATATTAACCTATTAGCATGGAAAGCGAAATTTATCACAGTGATGTTCTGGTCATAGGATCAGGCGGGGCAGGTTGCAGAGCTGCAATCGAAGCTCGTAAACAGGGTTTGAAGGTTATAATAGTTTCTAAAGGTTTATCATTTAAATCAGGATGCACCACCCTGGCGGAAGGAGGTTATAATGCTGCTTTCGGATATGTTGATGAGGAAGATAGTACTGAAGCTCATTTTAAGGATACACTCAAAGGTGGGGCTTATCTAAATGACCCAGAACTGGTGAGAATTTTAGTGGAAGAAGCACCGGAAAGACTGGAGGAATTGGAAAGTTTTGGGGCTATGTTCGATCGACAAGAATCAGGGATGCTTAACCAAAGACCTTTTGGAGGTCAAACATTCAGAAGAACTTGTTTCCAAGGCGATCGGACCGGTCATGAGATGATGATGGCCTTAAAGGAAGAAGTGATAAAGCAGGGTATAGAAACCATGGAAGAGGTTTTTATTACATCTTTAATCACTAACGAGTCAGATGGCAGTATTTTAGGTGCCTGTGGTATATCTCTTAAAACTACAGATTTCCTGATATTCCCGGCTAAATCAACTATAATGGCAAGTGGAGGTGCTGGATGGATGTATCCCGTCACATCGAATGCTTTGCAGAAAACTGGGGATGGTTATGCCCTTTCCTATCGGGTAGGGGCGGATTTACTGGATATGGAACAGGTGCAGTTCCACCCCACTGGTATGTTATATCCAGAATCACGAAGAGGAGTGCTTATAACTGAAGCGGTCAGAGGAGAAGGTGGTCGCCTGTTTAATTCTAAAGGGGAGAGATTTATGGATAAATATGACTCCCGAGGAGAGTTAGCAACCAGAGACGTGGTAGCCCGGGCAATCTATAGGGAAATAACCAAAGGAAGAGGTACAGAGAGGGGTGGGGTCTATCTGGACGTAACTCACTTACCTAAAGAGCTTATAGAAGATAAATTAGAAACCATGCTTCAGCAATTCCTGGATGTGGGTATAGATATAAGAGAAGAACCTATGGAAGTAGCTCCCACAGCACATCACTTCATGGGTGGAGCCAGGATAAATGAACAGTGTGAAACCACTGTAAAAAATTTATTCGCAGCAGGGGAAGTTACTGGCGGAGTTCATGGTGCTAATAGACTGGGAGGAAATGCATTAGCCGATACACAGGTTTTTGGCCGAAGAGCTGGCGAAGCAGCAGCCCGAAATGTATTAGAAGATAAATCAGAATTAAATATTCAAATAATTGAGGAGCAGGCAGCAGCTGAACATGCAAGAATACAGTCACTATTTAAAGATGGAAAATACTACCCCTTTGAAATTAAAAAGGAATTACAGGAAGTCATGTGGAAAAATGTAGCCATCATACGCCATGAAAAAGGATTGAAAATGGCTATTACTCGGATTGAAGAACTTAAAGAAATGTTATCTGATGTTAAAGTACCCCATATATACACTTATAATAAAGATCTACAGGATGTACTGGAAGCAGAAAAATTACTGGAAGTGGCACTTTTAACTGCTGAATCAGCATTGATCAGAGAAGAAAGTAGAGGAGCTCATTATCGGGAGGATTATCCAGAAAGGAAGGATGAGTGGAAGAAGAGTATTATAATAAAAAAAGGTGAAGAAGTAAGATTTATCAAGCGTTGAAGTCATGGATTATTATTTCATACTCCAGTACCTTTCACCAGTAAGGAAAGCTTTAACACCCTTATCTTTTAGTATATTCAAGTTTTTAATAACTGCTTCTTCGTGCGTATTTTGTAAAAAGTCTAATTTTTGGCAGGTATTGAATTCTTCACATTCCCAACAACCTTTTATTAATTTATTGTTGCAGCATGCTCTTACTTCACAAGTGGGTGAGCCCCCTCCTTCTCTGCAACCTGCACAGTTAAGTTGTTTTAAAGTTAGGAGAAGATCTACGAAACTGTCATAATTTTCAAATACCTTGAAAAAGGGCATTTGAGCGAAAAAATCTGCGTTTTTCTTAAAATTAACTTTTCTAAGTTCTTCATCAAGTTCCCCTGCAAGAGAAGCTATTTTTCCTTCATATCCGAAGCAATCACCACAGTAAAGACCACAACATGAAATCAATTCTTTTTTTTCCATTTTAGCACCTCATTATTTTTAATCTAAAATTATTAACTATAATAATCCTTCAATCTCAAAAAATTCCTTAGGGAATTTTATTTCACCTTTGACACCAGTTAGGGATTCAGGAACTAGCTCAAGAACCATAAATGCTTCGTCAGGAACCGGTACTGGAGATTTCAGGCCTTCATCTGTGGCTGATTTAAAGCCAAATTTGGGATAGTAATTAGGATGTCCAATAACTATTATGGAATGGTATCCTTGGGCTTGGCAGGTTTCAATTCCTTCAGCAATTAATTTTGAACCAATGCCCTGTTTCTGTAAACCTGGTTTAACAGCTAATGGCCCTAGAATAACTGCATGGAATTTTTCCTGATGTGGTTCTATTGATATCCGGGTAAATAAGATATGGCCTAATATTTCACCATCTCTTTCAGCTACCAGGGAAAGTTCTCTTTCATAAATTCTATCCTTTCTAAACAGTTCCAATAGTCGTGCTTCATGGTCCCGTCCGAATGCTCTAGCAGTTAAATTAAAGATTGCTTTATGGTCGGTATCTTTTTCTGGACGAATTTTAATCATATTATCCATCTCTCTTTATTTATTAAATAAGATATTATTAGAAATATAGATTTTATGATGGTAACAGTATATTTTATTGAAATTAGGCTATGCCCTGACCGGGACTTGAACCCGGGTAATAGGATCCGCAATCCTACGTGATATCCACTACACTATCAGGGCAATAAAAATAGAATTAAATTTAGTATAATCTATTAAATTAATTAATCTTTTTATCTATTTATATTTTTAAAAATCAATTGATTTTTTAATTCATATTTTTTTATAAATGTTACTATATGCTGTGATCATATAAAAAAATATATTTGCACTATGGTTAAGATGAATCCCAGCAAAGCTCCCACTATAACCTGGAAAAGGGTATGTCTTCTAAGATATAGCCTACTCCACATCACCAGGGGTATTAAAATTAATGCTATCAGGCCAACATAGCCGAACACATATATCAGCGCTGCTACTGGCCCGGCTACTCCCACTGAGTGGATGCTGATCTTCCAGAATAAGCTGATGATGAGAACGACCAGTGTATTGGAGAAGTAACAGAACATAAGTATGGTGGTAATAGGCGGTGCTGAAATTAGTAATAAAATAATTACTCCCAATAAATAAGATGATAAGATCCATAATAGAGGATAAAAACGATCTTCTTTACGGGGCATGTCTATTTCAAGTTTTTTATATTTAACCCAGAGAAATGCGATTATACTGGGAATTATAGTAGCAAAAATTAGACTAATCGAAGTCACCATTATATACTCATTTCCTTTTAGGAAATAATAGTTAATTAAGGCGAAAACAATAATAGCTATTATGGGAGCATTACTAACAGTAGAGATTGTATTTGCCAGGTATTCCTTATATTTTAAACTATTATTCCAGCGGGACATCTACCTTCTCCATAAAATTTGATTAAATTTTTTTAAAATAGAATTATCACTATTTTTAAGATAAGCTGTATTAAATGGATTACTATTTCAGATCAATTATCATTATTTCCAAAAGGCTAAGTTAGCCTTATCTAATCAGTATCCCAGACATACAATTTAAAACTATAATTACCATAACTTCTGGAGCCAACTGCTACATTATCAGCATCTTCCATGTTACCTTTGGATGTAATGGATGAATTTAATTGATTTATCTCCAACAGCTGATAATTGGCTCCTGGAAGAACTTTATCAAGAAATTTAGAGGCTATCTCTCCTGCAGCTTCAACACCAGCTGCATTATTATTATTTACCTTTAATACCAGGGTTATTTCCTCAAGGACAGTAATATCGGAGATTCGATACTGGGCCATCATTTCCAGGGTATCCTGTGCCTGATGCTGGAGTCGTATTTGCTGGGATGGTAAAATAAGTTCTCCTTGACTTACACTGCTAACCGTAACTAGAATGATTAATACAGGTATTATAGCTAAAACAGCATCAAAAGTGTATATAAATCCTTTTTTATCCATTTAAATATTCTCAGGAGTTATTGTTTTGGTTTTGATAATTATCAGAAAGAATAATTAATCCATTTATTTGTTCAGGATCATCTTGACCATGTTTTCTTTCTTCTTAATGGCTTCCTGGGCTGCTTGCTCTGTTTTTTGCTTCATCAACTGGAAATCATGTGGTTGGGTATCCCCTACTATTTTCTTTATCTTAGTATAAGCAGCTTCCCTAAATAAGGGTACTAATTCTGTTTCTTTACCATCCTTTATCAGACGTGACTTTCCTCTATCATCCACCTCACCTATCTGGGATATGGTTACTCCAACATCACTTATGGATTTTTTAACCTTTTCAGCAATGTTTTCAGGGGTTATAATCATCAAAGAATCTACTGAAACGCCCAGAGGATCTATATTCAGGGTTTCCAACATGTTTAAAACCTGGGGGTTGATCAGATCCCTTATTTTATCTTCATAAAATTTCAGACCCAAACCCGTGGTACGGGATATTTCATGGGCATCTCCTCTTAGACCCCCATTGGTGACGTCGGTCATGGCATGTACATCCATGATCAGTCCTGAATTAAATATTGCTTCAGAGGCCTTTATGAAATTTATATCCATGGTTTCCCAGACTACATCGAACATTCCATGGTAAAGTGCAGTTGTGGTGATGGTACCGCCTCCAGAACCCTCAGTCATCAAAATAACATCCCCTACTTCTGCTCTTTTACGGGCGGTGGGAGGATAGGGAGAAACCCCAACAGAACCAACTGCGCTGACCAGTCTGTCACCTAAAACCATGTCTCCTCCTACTCTTAATGTGCTTCCAGCTACTAGGGGAACGTTTAACAGTTCAGAAACTGCACATACGCCTGCGGTAAAGTCGAATAGTTTACCTACATCACCATCATCAGCTAGATGTAGATCACTTAACATAGCAATGGGATATGCTCCCATCACACAAACATCACGCAGGGTTGCTCTGGCTACATGAAAACCTCCTAAAAATGGATATTCACTTAAACGGGAGTGTATTCCGTCTACTGCTGTGGTTATATATACATCTTCAGAACCAACATTTGTTTTAACTACTCCTCCATCGTCTTGGGCAGATGGGCTTATTAAAGCGTTAGTTTTGGTGCTGGAAACAATATCTGCAATCTTCTGATGGACGAAGAAATCTCCTTCCCCCCGGGATCCTACTCCAATTTCACCCATATTCACCTGGGCGCGTGGATATTTTATGAGGTCTTGTAAAAATTTATCTTCATGTTCTTCTATTTTTAGGGTGCTTTTTACTTCATCTATAACTGCTTGGGCCATTGCATCGGCTTTTTCAGGGTTTATTTTTTTGTATTCTAGTATTTTATCCCTTAATCTTTCTTTAACATGATTTTCGTCTTCATCTTTGATATATTTCCTGGTAAATCCTTCTATATCCACAGTTACCCCTCGGTGAGTGTTTATTATTTCAAATAGAATTTTTTATTGGATTTCAAATAAGTAATACATAAAATTTATAAAGTAATATCTATTATTTAAATATTATGGGTAATGGTTTATATGGAAATCAGTTCCACGAAGTTCTTTAAGATGCGAAGTCCTACTGGTCCGCTTTTTTCTGGATGAAATTGGGTGGCGAATATCTGGTCTTTACAGATAACAGCTGGAACTTCCACTCCATAATCAACACTAGCTGCAATGATATCATCGTCAGATGGGTTTACATAATAGGAATGTACGAAATACATATAATCATTACAAATATTATTTAAAATAGGGCAATCAGAGTTTATTTTTAGATTATTCCAACCCATATGGGGTATTTTAAGCCCTTTACTTTTTAGGAATTCAGGAAATCTTACAACTTCTCCTTCAAAAATATTCAAACCTTCAACACCTTCACTTTCCTCGCTCTGGCTAAATAGGGCCTGTAAACCCATACAAATTCCTAAAAAAGGCTTCTCATTTTCTATATGCTCCTGGATTGTTTCAGCATATTTGCGCAGATTTTTCATGGTATACCCAAATGCCCCTACACCTGGGAGAATAAGAGCATCAGAAGTTTTTAATTCTTTCAGATCGCGAGATATCCGAGTATCTATCCCAATTTTAGAAAAACCGTTTTTTATACTTTTAAGATTACCCGATCCATAATCGATGATGGTTATCATGTTATCTTGGCCTATTTACTGATCTATTGATCATACAAGTTCAGCATTGATTTTCATTTAGAAATATTTTGTTTTATTCTGGTTTTTTTACTAGTCTCCTTTTAGTCTGTGATACCCGTCTTCTACACGGGTGGTATCGTCCAGATGGGGGGTAGAAACTTCATGAAGGACGGTGTTTTCCATGGCTACGATGGAATGTCTTTCTTCCGGTTTTATTCGGATGGTGTCGTTTTTTCCAAAGTATTCTTTTCGATCATCGAATTCTATGTATCCTGCACCACTGATGATGTACATGGTTTCGTCCTTTTTTTCATGATAGTGGAATGAGGTGTGGAACCCTTCTTTTAAGAACAACTCCTTGGTAAGATACTTATCTGTGTAGATTAACACTTTTTCATATCCCCAGGGTTTATCTTCTCTGTTTTTATATTCTTTTTTGATTTCTTCCAGTTCCTTGGTAGTGTCTATTGCCATCCAGAATAGCCCATCTTCTCGGTAATATCCCAGTTTGTTTTCTTTAGCGAGCATGGGGAAAACTGTTTTTTCTATATCCCCTATGTCAAACTCTCCAAAATCAATTTTTCCCTGGGAAAAGTAGACTCCTCCGTTAATATAATAGTCAAGTATTGGTTTCTCTTTAAAGGATACTAATCGATCTCCGCTTATCTCCACTATTCCGTAAGGTGAGACCATTTTAGTTATGAATATGGATAGGGGATAGTCTGATTTTTCACCCTGTTCTATCATCTTCTTTATATTTAGATCTGCTACCACATCACCATTCCTGATTACGGATTGTTCATTGTTTCCCAGACTTTCCATTCCAAGTTTAATGGCGTTTAAAGTTCCTAGTGGTTCATCTTCTTTGATGTATTCGATTTCAACATCTAAATAATTATTTCCGTATCGTTCCTGGATTTTTTCGGATTTAAATCCAGTTAGAAGCAGCACCCGATCCACACCGGCACTTTTAAAATCAAAAAGCTGTTTATCTAATATAGTATAATTATCCTTAATTTCTATAAGGGGTTTGGGAATATTTTCCGTTATGGGTCTTAATCTCTTCCCAAATCCTCCGCAAAGTATCATTCCCACTGTTCTAGTCATATTTTCACCTATATCTGTTAAATTATAGTTGATTATATTATTTTTAAGCTTTGAAATACAGATAAAGAATATCTGATTTTATGTATAGATTTAATTAGTGCATTATAGTTTTTTATTTCTATTATAATTTCATTATTTTTTTAATATCCTACTCATTAAAAATTGTTGACCAGCATTTCTCTTAAAATCATTCCAAAATCGGAGGGAACAATTTTATCTGTACCCAAGGTTTTGGCATGGGCGTCCAACTCAGTAACCACATAATTGTATCCCAATTTTTTTAAAGGTTCAACCAGGCGAGGGCCATCGGTCACTGCTATGCTTTTCCCTGGAATTGTTTCTATAGGGAGGGCATGTGGCACACCAGAAACCACTACTAGATCAAAGGATTCATCTGTTAATTTTTTAGCAGCAATTTTCCCGGTAAGAGGATATTCATCCAATCCTCCGGTAATAATATCTAGATTAATTCCCTCAATTTTAAGCTCATTCTTAATGTTATTGGCATGTCCTCTTATACGGGGAAGACCTACTTCTATATCCAGATTAGCAATGATTAGTGGTTGATTGTTCTTATTTACCTTTTTAAATGGTATTTTCAGAAGGTCAGCGAATAGATATGATGTTTCTTTTTTAGCATTTAAAACCAGAGCAACCTTATCCCCTCTTTCCACACTGGATAATAGTATCTTAGCAACTTTTTCTTTAATGTCACCATATGATGGTGTGATATATTCTCCCTGGGCCATGCCTCTTGTTTTTTCTATCTCTGTAGCCATTTTAAGCATTTTGGTCTGCCTTTCGGTTTCCAAGTTTGAGATGATTCCCTCTTTTTCTGCTGCTTCCAGTACAGCTATGGCGCCTTCTGTATTATCTCCTTCACTTAAACCACCATGTGATTCAATAGTGAGTACTTTAGCGTTGATATGGGCATTTTCTACTGCTTCTTTTAAGTCTTCTCCTATGATCATGCTGGCACAAGTACCTACTACGCCTACCAGTTCGGGTGAGAACATAGAATCAACTTTTTTCAGTGTTTCCTCCAGTTTCTGTGAAGCTCCGAATATGAAGTCGTTTTCAGACATGGCGGTGGTCACCACACGCACTCCATCGTTTTCCAGGAGACGGCCGGTACGGAAACAACAACCATGGGGGCCGTGTAATATAATAACATCGGTGTTTAAATCACGTAAAGTATAAAGGGCTGCAGCTATGGGGCTTGGTCTTGGATGCAATTTTTTAACCTCAGATCGAATTTATGATGATTATTTATTAAATTATAAAATTAATTTAAAGATCAATTAATTCTTAAGTTATTTGTACTTAATTTAAAGATTTGGTTTAAACTCTGAAGATGATGATGGATAAAATGATAATAAATGACATATTCCAGGGAACTTTCATGGATAGGCCTAATAGATTCACAGTAGAATTTAAAAAAGGTTCAAAAACGGAATTAGCCCATCTTAGAGATCCAGGAAGGCTTAGAGAACTATTAACACCGAACGTAAAATTATTACTCAGGCAGGCAAAGAACGTTTCTCGAAGGAAAACTAAAAACGATGTAATAGCTGTTTTATATGAGGATAGGTGGGTGCTTATAAATTCAGGATTTCACAGTGATATGGCTGAGGTTTTAATTGAATCACGACTTATAAAGGAATTTGAGGGATATCATGTTGAAAAAAGAGAGTTCACTTATGGTAAAAGTAGATTAGACTTTTTATTATCCTCAAATGATAAAGAAATGGATAAAAAATTGTTATTGGAAGTTAAAGGATGCACTCTGGTGGAAAATGGTCTGGCTAAGTTCCCAGACGCCCCTACTAAAAGAGGTAAGAGACACATTGATGAACTTATTAATGCCAGAAAAGAGGGTTTAAATGCAGCAATTCTCTTTCTAATTGCCAGAGACGATGCTATGAGGTTTTCACCCAATTGGGATATGGATCCCGATTTCTCAGAGGCATTGTTCCGAGCAGTAAAAGAAGGAGTTATAGTTGTTGTGTATTGCTTTAAAATATTATTAGAAGAGGATAAATTAGAAATAAAGCCGTTTAGAACGGTTGATTTAAATATATAGGTTTATACTAACACCTGAGTGGATTGATTTAATTTACCCTATATGTTTTCGACGACTGATGAATTTCCTGAATTCTTCTGCAAAGAACATTATGGGAATGAAGGTAACTAAATACACCCATTCATTAATTCCCAGTGCGGTTGTGCCGAATATACCATTCATGAATGGAAGGTAAATTATGGATATTAATACAACAAATTCGAATAATATCCCCCAAATTATCCACCTATTTTTAAATACCCCCACAGTGAAAGCAGAGGTTCTGGTGGTTTGACATCCTAATAGGTTTCCAATCTGAGCCATCACTATTCCAGCAAAAACCATAGTAGTGGCTTTAAGATAAATAGGATCATCAAATGGTAAATTAACACCAATTGTCCAGCCAGCGCTGGAAAGTATCCAGAAATAACCAGACATCACCAGCACGGCCTCAATAAGTCCTAGATAGATGTAACCTCTGAATATAACAAAACGATTCAACAATCTTTCTTTCCGGGGACGGGGAGGACGATCCATAACATCAGATTCTGATGGCCCTACTCCCAGAGCCAAAGCAGGAACAGTGTCAGTACCAAGGTCTATGGCCAGAATCTGCATTACTGTGATAGGTAGGGGAATATTGAATAGAACCATCAAAACAAAGGGGATAATTTCAGCTGTCTCGTGGCTGAAAATATAGGTGATGAACTTACCAATGTTCTCATAGATGGTACGGCCCTCTTTAATGGCACCCACTATGGTGGCGAAATTATCATCGGTTAAAACTACATCTGAAGCTTCTTTAGCCACATCAGTGCCTGTTATTCCCATAGCCACCCCTATATCTGCTTTTCTAAGTGCAGGAGCATCATTGACACCATCACCAGTCATAGCCACAATTTCATGTTCACTTTCTAGTATGGAGGCGATTCTCATCTTATGTTCTGGAACGGCCCTGGCGAAGATGACATTGCAATCACCTCTTAAAATCTCTTTAACCTGTTCATCAGATAGAACATTCAATTCTTTACCCTTTATAATACGACAATCACCACTGGTGATTCCTACTTCCTGGGCTATTGAATGGGCGGTTAAACCATAGTCTCCAGTGATCATTATGATGCGAATTCCCGCCCGATGACAGTCTTCTACGGCAGGTTTAACTTCCGGACGAGGAGGGTCTTGCATGGCCATCAGCCCTACGAAAATCATATCCTTTTCCACGATCTGGGGGCGATAATCCTCAAAATCAGAAGGAAGTTCCCTATAGGCCATTCCCAGTATTCTCAACCCTTCAGACGCCATTTTATCATGAATATCAACGATCTTCTCTTTTTCTTCTTCAGAAAATGTTTTAACTTCTCCATTCACAGAAATATGGCTGGAAAGAGTTATAATCTTCTTAGGCGCTCCTTTAATGTAAACCATCTTTACATCATCTTTTTTATGTATAGAACTCATTGATTTTCTTTTTGAGTCGAAGGGAAGTTCAACGATACGTGGTTGTTTTTTTATACATTCTTTCCAGTTGAAATTGTTTTTACATGCCGCAACCAACAGGGCAGCTTCAGTAGGGTCTCCCAATATTTTCCATGGTTCATCAGGTTCTGATGGTTCAAGGAGCTTCGAGTCATTGGCAAAAGTTGCGGAGCGCATCAAAAGTCTTAATTCCCGGATTTGCTGATGTGAAACTTCTTTTCCTTCATATAAGATATTACCATATGGTTCATATCCGCTACCGGTTACTTCAAGAGTCTGGTAGGGTATCCAGATTTTACGTACAGTCATTTCATTTTTGGTGATAGTGCCAGTTTTATCGGTGCATATTATGTTGGTTGAACCCAAAGTTTCCACACTGGAAAGTCTTTTAATAAGTGCGTTTTTTCTAGCCATTTTTTGCACTGAAGCAGCTAATGATAATGTTACTGTGGGTAATAACCCCTCGGGGACATTGGCAACGGTTAAACCTATGGCAAAAAGGAAGGCTACAGAGAGAGGTAAATTGACTAGATAGATGTTAACGAAAAAGAGGGTTAAACCCATTAAAATAGCCAGAATAGCTATGATCTGGGTTACTCTACGTAATTCTTTTTGTAAGGGACTGGGTTCGTCTTTGAGTTCTTGGGTGAGTGCGGCGATTTTATTAAACTCAGTATGTGAACCAGTGGCATATACAATTGCTTTACCAGATCCGGAAGCAATGTTGGTACCTGCAAAAACAAGATTATGCACGTTAATGAGATTATCCGCAGCTTCTTCACTGTCTGCTACTTTACGAACAGGTTTTGATTCACCAGTGAGTGTTGAAGAGTCAACTTTCATCTGATAAGCTTTAACCAAACGAGCATCAGCCGAAATATGATCACCCTCTTCCAATACCATGATGTCACCAGGTACTAGATCTGATGCCAGAATTTCTTCTTCTTTACCTTCTCGGATAACTTTTGCAGTAGAGGGGAGAATCTTTTTTAAAGCTTCTATAGCTTTTTCTGCCTGATATTCCTGCCAGAAACTAAAAATAGCATTGATAATTATTACCGCGATAATGGCGAACCCTAACTGTGGAGTGCCGGATATAAAAGCAAGAACACTGGCTGCCCAGAGGAGTAGGGCTAATATTTGATATAGGTTGGCTAAAAATTTGTATATAATAGGAGTTTTTTTTATTTCTTCTATCTGATTGAGCCCATAATTTTCTAGACGTTTTTTGGCATCATCAAAGCTTAAGCCCTTTTCAGAAGTCTTTAATTCCTTATAAACTTCATTTGGAGTAAGTTCATAGATCTTCATTTTACACTTGAAATTAACCTCTCTGTCTATCTAGTGATTATTATTATAGGGATTTTAAAATAAATAATAATTGATAAATAGGGTTGTTAACTATTAATCATCGACAAACAATATTGATTATATCACAATCTTCTAATTCATAGTCACTACCCACTCTTCTGCAGCTTCTAGCGTCCATTGCATGCATGAATCTCTCTCCAATGTCAGTATGCACTACAAAAGCTAAATCTCTAGGTTTAGAGCCGCGATGAATTAGAATAGCATCAGGGAGTACGTTACCTTTCTGGTCGCTCAGTTTATGTTCATCTTCTACTGGATAAACCACGATCATGTCTAAAATATCGAAAACTACTTTATTTAAGGCTTTTTGTACGCCAGTACTTCCATATTTTTGCAGAACATTCTCTTTAATATAATTAAGAGCTTTTAACTGGGGTTCACTTAATTCATCTGGTTTTAAAATACTAAAATCAGAATCACCAGGGAAATATTTTATAAGCCCAGCTTCAGATGCTCTTATTAGTGCTAACTCCGATTCAGCAGATGAAGGTATTACGTTTTCATATTTTTCCTCTAATCTTTTAATGTTCTCTTCTGAAGTGGGTAGATCAGCTTTATTGGCCACTATAAGCATGGGTTTGGCCCTTCTCAGTAGATGATCTAAAAACTCGATGATATCATTATCTTCCCATTTATCGATGTCTTTTTCAATTATTTTCTTGGAATCAACCACTTCTTCTAAAGAAATACCAGTTCCACTGAGCTGTTCAGCTATTACCTTTGCAAAATCCAATTTTTCTGATAGTGATTTCCGAACCAGACGGTTCCAGTTCTTTTTCAAGATTCCGTAAAGCCACATGGTAATTTCATGCTCCAGAAACTCCACATCATCAAGTGGATCATGTGAACCTACTTCACAGGGCCTACCCTCTTCATCAGTCGATCCAGAGGCGTCTATAATATGTATAAATGCTTTTGCTTGTCTTAAATCGTCTAAAAATTTATTTCCTAATCCACGTCCTTCATGAGCTCCTGGAACTAGTCCTGCCACATCAACTAACTCGACAGGTATCAGCCGCATTCCATCCTCACATCTGGAAGTTCTGGGACTGCAGATAACATTCAACTCCTGACAGGGGCATTTGTTAGTGACATGTCCCACTGCCTTATTAGCGTCTATGGTGGTGAACGGATAGCTGGCCACTTCTACCTCTGATAGGGTGGCTGAATTGAAAAAAGATGATTTTCCTACGTTGGGTTTCCCGGTTACTGCAATTTGAAGCATTTTTATCACTTAAAAAAATTTAACAATACATTTATTGAATTTTATTTAATAAATAGATAAACTGATAATAAATAATTTCACAGAGATATTTAATAAAAACGAATTTAAAGGCTTCAACATGTCTAAACTATACGTAATAGGTATCGGTCCAGGATCAAAGGAATATTTAACCTTCAAGGCTCAGAAAATAGTAGATTCATCTGACATGTTAGTGGGGAGTAAAAGAGCCTTGGCTTTATTTCCCGAAAATAAGGTTAAAAAATTAGAAGTCAATGCTCAGAACATGGAGAAGATGTTTAAAGAATCCATATCATATGTTTCCAGTGGAAAAACCGTGGCTTTACTTTCAACAGGAGATCCGGGATTTTCAGGAGTTTTAAAACCCATATTAAATTTAAAAGATGATATTGATATAGAAGTGATTCCGGGTATAAGTTCTGTTCAGTTATGCGCTGCTAAATTACAAATACCATGGGATGATGCAGATTTGGTGACATTACATGGAAAAGGTGTTTCCAATGATTTACTGGACCTACTCGAAAATGGAAAACCCACCGTCATATTACCTAACTTCGATTTAAATGAAATAGCCAGATTTTTACTGGATCATGATGTTGATCCCCAAAGAGAAGTTGTAATTTGTGAAAAATTAAGTTATCCTGATGAGAGAATTGTAAAAATGTCATTAGGGGATGTTTTAAAAGATGATTTTAGTTATATGTGTGTAATGGTTATATTTTGAGTAAAAAATATTATTTTATCTAATTAAGATATAAGTTCTTCATCCTCAGCTTTCCAGGGGGGATTGACCAGGCATAAGAACTTCAAATCTGTATCTCCCAAATTTTTAATCCACTGTGCAGAATTAGGAGGAATATATACGATTTGATTAGGTTTAACTTCTTTTTTTTCATTTTCAATATGCATCAGGCCTTTACCTTCCAGTATGTAATATATTTCAACGGATGCTTTCATTTTATGAGATAAGGAGGATTCTCCTGGTTTTAAAATCGCATGAGCAATGCTGAAATTCATTTCTAAATCTTTAATCTCTCTTTGTGGGTGTAAAAGTTCACATATCAGGGTTTTATCCAGAACCCTAAAATATTCGCAGTTTTGTGGTGTTTTTATTAGCATATCGTCCTATACTCCTCGTTTTATGAATCATCATTGCTCTGGGATCTGGTTGAGATACCTATTAATTAAATGTTAGAACAATAATAAAATATTAATACCGAATAAATTTCAGAGGTGGAAAAATGTCTATATTACTAATTCTAGGTATAATTTTAGTCGTAATTATTATAATAATTTTAGTCTACTTCGTTTATATCTACAACAGTCTGATTAACCTAAGAAACAGAGTAAAAAATGCCTGGTCCCAGATTGATGTTCAGCTGAAAAGAAGAACAGATCTAATACCTAACCTAGTGGAAACTGTGAAAGGATATGCCGCCCATGAAAGAGGTGTGTTCGAAAATGTTACTAAGGCAAGATCCAATCTTATAAACGCACAGACAGTTAAAGAGAATGCAGATGCAAATAATATGCTTACAGGTGCGCTTAAATCCCTTTTCGCAGTGGCAGAGAACTATCCTGATCTAAAGGCTAATGAGAATTTTAAAGATCTACAAAAGCAATTATCTGAAACAGAAGATAAAATAGCCTATTCTCGACAGTTCTACAATGACACGGTTTTGATGTATAACAATAAATGCCAGATGTTCCCCAGTAACTTGGTGGCATCCCAGTTCCATTTCCAGGAAGCAGATTTCTTTGAAATTGCCGAAACTGAAAAAGAAGTTCCAGAAGTTAAATTCTGATTAAATTTATTTGATTAATTTTTTATCGCTGGTGAATGATATGAATATGAGATTTTATCTGACTTTACTAGTTTTAATTTCCCTATCTTTAGCAATATGCTTAGGTAGCGCCTTTGCTGCGGATAGAAGCTATACTATACCTTCTATTAATATGGATCTTTACTTACAGGATGATGGATCCCTACATGTTAAAGAAACCATTCACTATTCATTTTCAGGGACTTTTCATGGAGTTTATCGGGACATTCCAATCAGTGGATCCCAAGAGATTCAGAACATAAAAATATCTACCCCTGGAGTTTATTCTGACTTCACCGTTACTAATCAAAGTAATAACCGGAGAATTACCATTAATCTCTATTCAGATGCACAAAAAACCAATCCCATAACTGATAGAGATGTGGATATTATTTTGGAATATGATTTTGCCCATGTGATTAAATTTTACAATGATGTGGCAGAGTTACAGTACAAATTAGTTGGTGAGGGTTGGTCTGTTGATATTGGTAAAGTTAACGCCAATGTACACTTTAAATCCAATGATGGAGTGAAATATTGGCTGAATCCACCGTATTATACTGAAAATTCTATTTGGCAGGGAAATGAACTGCAGATAACCAGTAAAAACATACCCTCTGGTGAGTATTATGAATTGAGAATGGTTATACCCAAGAATCAGTTTGCAGCTAACCCCACCAATGGTATAATTATCAATCAAAATGGGTTAACCGAAATAGAAAGTATCCAAAACAATTATCAGAACCAGATCAACTATAAAACAAATTTATACGCATTATTAACTATTTTAATGTTGTTATCATGTTTTATCCCGTTAATCATCTATGTCCGCTATGGAAGAGAACCAAGAATTGACTATCAGGCGGAATATGAACGCGATATACCCACTGAAGATCCTCCAGCAATTGTAAATGCCATATGTGGGCCTGGATTTTCCAAAAAAATAGGAGAACCAGATTTAGATGGATTTAAAGCTACCATAATGGATTTAATTGATAGAAAATTCCTTATCATAAAGAGTGAACAGACTGAAAAGTCTGAATTAGGTTTATCTGGCTCAATGTCCTTTAAGGTCAATCCTGAGAAAGATACTAACTCTTTACGAGGATTTGAAAAGGATATCATAGATTTCCTACGTGGATATGAAGAGGAAGGCCTGATATCCCTGGATAGAATTTCTGATGATTTATCTGATAAGTCAAGTGCGAAATCCTTCAGGGAAACCTATGAAAATTGGAAAGATGATATTAAAGGAAAATTTTTAACCGACGACGTATTGAATAAGATTTTCAACAAGAAAGGAGATAAATATCTGAAGATATATGGGTTAGCTGGCATAATAGCGGCTGCTCTGGTATTCTTCTTTACACTTTCTGATCAGTTACCTGCTGCAGGATGGGCATTCTTGTCATCTATAGTTCTAGGTATCGTAGCTATTACATCTCTGATCATGCCCCAAAGGATAGCTGGGCAATGGACCACTTATGGGGAAGAGTATGACGCCAAATGGCATAATTTCAAGAAATATATCCAAGATTTCAGCTTAATAAAGGAGTACCCGCCTGAATCTATTGTAATATGGAATAAGTATCTGGTATACGCTACCGCTCTGGGAGTAGCCGATGCAGTTCGTAAGGCCATGGAACTATCAATACCCCGAGATCAATTAGAAAGCAGTGACATTTACCTATTCCATTACTATGGTGGTTACGCTCTACTTACATCATCATTTGATACTGGAATGACCACCGCAGCTGCTGGAAGTGGAGGGGGCGATTTTGGTGGTGTAGGGGATGTAGGTGGAGGATTCGGCGGCGGAGGGGGAGGAGCATTTTAAACACTCTCCTTTGAAATAAAAATAACCTTTAAATTAAAATATTTCTAAAAAATTGAAGGAAATAAAAAAAAAAGAAACAATATAGTTCTTTATTCTAGAGCAATGGGTGCTTTATCTTCTTCGGTACTGTAGAGGATATCACCTATTTGTTTCAGTTCATCCATCCCTTTAACCTCATGATTTAAGAGGGGTATCTCAGCTATTACCTGATTTCCGAACTTCTCCTGGATCATTTTAAGACGTTTTTCCTGTATTGATCTTCTGGCTTGGCAGAATTCACAATCAGCTTCTTCTGGCTGTATCTGGTTTACTATTATCCCATCGGTATGCATGTTGCTCTTTTTAAGAGCTTCCATTGCCCTTTCTGATTCATATATGGACATCTCTTCTGGTATAATCACTGTTTTAAATGAAGTTCTCTCCGGATCAGCCATTATGCCCCGAGCTTCTTTTATCCGTTTTTTGGTCTCTTCCATGTCCTCAAGGGCTTGATCTTCCTCTTCTTCATCTCCCATGAATGGCATGATATTTTTAAAGGCCTTGGCCATACTGCCCACCTGGCGTCGTATTTTAATCATCTTACCCACCCAGGAGTCCATCATTTCTGGGAAGGATAGTAGTCTTAAAGTGTGTCCAGTTGGTGCGGTGTCGAATATTACGAAGTCGTACTCATCAGTGGTCATATACTGAAGAAATTTATCGAAAGCAGCTGCTTCATCAATACCTGGAGACATAGATGCCATATCCATCTGATCCTGCATCATACCCATATCCATACCAGGATTAAGGGCCTGTTGTTGCTTCATTTTGGCCTGATATTCCTGCATAGCCATATCTGGGTCGATTTCTAGTGCCTCCAGATTTTCTGCTATTGGGGTAGGATTATAACCTATATTTCTTTCAAAGGAGTCTGATAGAGAGTGTGCAGGATCTGTAGAGATAATAAGCGTCTTTTTCCCGTTCCTAGCGAACCATAAGGCGGTGGCTGCTGATACTGTGGTTTTTCCCACACCACCCTTACCTCCTATAAAAACGAATGTTGTTTTTCCTTTGTTGAACTTGAAAAGATCTTTAAATGCCATTTTTTTATTTCCTCCGTTATTAGTCGATTTTATTATTTTAAATACATTTATAGACGAGCTAATTTTTTTAATAATCAGATTCAGGATAATTAAAAATTTATAAATTTTTAAGCCATACTATGTAATTAAAAACCTGCTTATAAAAATTGTGCAGATTTATATTATTAATCATGAACCATTTAATATAACTATACTTTACTATCAATACAGCAAATCACATCATGATCCTATGAATTTAATCATTGAAATTTTCTTATTCCTAAGAAGGTAATTTAATGAAGGAAGAAAAAATTATTTTACCCCCAATTAACCCCACTAAGAGTGTTGAAGTTATCTCTGAATTTATAAAAGAAAGAATCAGGGAATCAAAAACAAATGGATTAGTTTTAGGTTTAAGCGGAGGATTAGACTCGTCAACAGCAGCTTATATCTCTACAAAAGCATTGGATAAGGATAAAATATTGGGAATAGTCATGCCCAGCGCAACTACATCAGCAAATGATGTGGAAGATGCTTTAACCATTGCTCGAAATTTACAGATTAAAAAGGAGATAATACATATAGATAATATTTTAGAACAGTTCAGCGAAATAAATGTTCCTAATAATTCATCTAATAGATTAAAACTGGCAAAAGCTAATTTAAATGCCAGAATAAGAATGATGATACTGTATTATCATGCTAATTCCATGAATCGTCTAGTATTGGGTACAGGTAATAAAAGCGAATCATTGGTGGGTTATTTCACCAAACATGGGGATGGTGGTGTGGATATTCTGCCCCTGGGAGATCTTTACAAAACCGACGTTAATCAAATCGCCACTTATTTGAAAGTTCCATATGAAATAATAAATAAACCCCCAACCGCTGGTTTGTGGCACGGACAGACTGATGAGAAAGAATTAGGCATCACCTATAATTTACTTGATAAAATATTATACTTACTTGCAGATAAACATCTTAAGTCTCAAAAAGTGGCAAAAATACTAAAAATACCCCTAGAAGAGGTTTTAAGGATAAATAATATGATGAAAAATTCTGAACATAAACTAGCACCACCACCCATGCCCCAAATTCGAAGGAAATAAAATGTACTCTTTAATATATATAACCACATCAGGAAGTCCAGAATCTGAAAAAATAGCTAAAATACTACTAGAAGAAAAATTAGTGGCATGTATTAATATAATCCCTCAAATAAAATCTTTATATCTCTGGGAAGGCCAAATTGAGAAGGATAATGAGTCTATAGTCTTAGCCAAGACCAGAGCAGATAAAATTGATAAGGTTATTAAAAGAGTGGAAGAAATACATAGCTACCAAACACCATGTATATTAGAATTTACCGTAAAAAAAGGCTCAAAAGAATATTTACAATGGATGGAAAAAGAATTAGATTAAAATCATATCGAGTATAAATTTAACTAAAAAATTAATTTGATACATAAATCATATTAAACAACTTATTTTTAACGGTGATTATTTGACAGATATTCAAAAAGAGAAGAAATGGCAGGAAGAATGGCAGAATGCAAAGTTATTCCAATCAGATCCTGATAACAGGGAAAAACTATTCATAACCGTGGCTTATCCCTATCCCAGCGGAGCGATGCACATCGGCCATGGCCGAACTTATACCGTACCGGATGTTTACGCTAGATTCAAAAGAATGCAGGGGGTAAATGTTTTATTTCCTATGGGATGGCATGTGACCGGTGCACCTGTTATTGGAATAGCTAAAAGGATAAAACGAAAGGATCCATGGACCCTGAGCATCTATAAGGATGTGCATAAAGTACCAGAAGAGGAACTGTTCAAGTTCACTGACCCAGAATACATCGTGAAATACTTCAGTACAGAATATCATGAAGTAATGACAGAAATGGGTTATTCTATTGATTGGAGAAGAGAATTCAGAACCACAGACCCACATTACCAAAAATTCATCGAATGGCAGTTTACCAAGCTCGAAAGCAAAGGATATGTAAGGAAAGGGGTCCATCCTGTGAAATATTGTCCAGAATGCCAGAATCCTGTGGGAGATCATGATCTGCTGGAAGGGGAAGGGGTAGCCATCAATGAACTAACCCTGGTTAAATTCAGAATCGGAGATGATTACCTGGTAGCAGCCACCTTCCGACCGGAAACCCTCTACGGTGCTACTAATTTATGGTTAAACCCAGATGCAGAGTATCTACGTATAAAAATAGATAAAGAACACTGGATAATAAGTAAAAAATCGTATGATAATCTTATTCATCAGAAAAAGGATATTGAAATTGTTTCTGAAGTTAATCCTAGAGAATTAATAGGTAAATATGTTATAAATCCCTTAACTAATGTGGAGCATATAATTCTACCTGCTTCTTTTGTTGATCCAGGATATGCTACTGGAGTAGTTTATTCAGTACCAGCCCATGCTCCAGCTGATTTTATAGCTCATAAAGACCTTAAAGAAAACCAGGAATTACTGTCTGAATATCATATTAAAGAAGAAGTAGAAAAAATAAAGCCAATAAGCATAGTACAACTTAAAGGATTCGGAGAATTCCCTGCTGAAGAAATGATACTGAACTTTAATGTTAAAGATCAAAATGATCCGAAACTGGCCGATGCTACCAATGAACTATATAAACTGGAACATGCCAAGGGCTTTATGTATAACATACCAGATTACAACGGACTAAAAGTACCCATTGCCCGGGATGAAATCATAAAGAAACTCCTTGAAATAAAGAAAGGAGATGTTATGTATGATTTTGCCCAGCGACCAGTGATATGTAGATGCGGAACCGATTGTGTGGTTAGAATTCTGGAAGACCAGTGGTTCCTTAAATATTCCGATGAAAAATGGACTGAACTTGCATTACAATGCCTGGATAACATGCAGATTGTACCAGAAGAGGTGCGGGCTAATTTTCAGTACTATTTAGACTGGCTGCATGACTGGGCTTGCACAAGACGAATTGGACTTGGAACCAAACTACCCTGGGATAAACAATGGATAATTGAACCACTAAGTGACTCTACAATTTATATGGCTTACTATGCCATTGCCAAGTACATGAAGGATCTGAAGGTTGATGATCTGGATGAATCCTTTTTTGACGATGTTTTCCTGGATAAAGGCACATATACTGGCAAAATAAACCATGAATTATTCTCAAATATTAAAGAAGAGTTTAACTACTGGTATCCACTTGATTGGAGACTTTCAGCAAAGGATCTGGTGGGTAATCACCTTTCATTCCATATTTTCCATCATTCAGCCATATTTCCCCGGGAAAAATGGCCACAGGGAATAGTAGTATTTGGTATGGGCCTATTAGAAGGAAATAAAATGTCCTCATCAAAAGGTAATGTGATATTGCTGAAGGATGCGATTGAAACATACGGGGCAGATGTGGTGAGATTGTTTTTAATGGCATCAGCAGAGCCCTGGCAGGATTTTGACTGGAGAGAAAATGAAGTAAAAGGAATAAAAAAACGTTTAGAATGGTTTAGAGAATTTATAGAAAGGGTTAAGGGTATAAGTGATAATTCAGTGTCCTTAAAATCTCATGAATTTGAAAAGGCCATTAAAATGTCCATCAATGCCTGGATATTAAGCCAAGTAAATATGAGGATCAAAGATGCTACAGAAGCTTTAGAAGGATTTCAAACTCGTAAAGCACTTCAAGAAGCATTATTCCTATTTAAAAAGGATATTGATTATTATTTCCATCGTATAGGGAAGAAATTAGAACAGGGAGAAGTTGATCCTGAAATCAGCAAGGTCCTAGTTTACATTTTAAACAATTGGATACGACTTATGTCACCTTTCGTGCCCCATGTATGCGAAGAGATGTGGCATGATCTGGATGGGGATGGATTTGTCTCCAATGCTCAATGGCCAGTATATGATTTAGATTTAATAGATGAAAAGATTCAAAAGGCTGAAGAAATAATTCAGGGATTAGCTACGGATATAAATGAAATAAAAAAGATCATCGGATCAGATCCTCAAAAAATACACATATATTTAGCCCCAGAATGGAAATGGAATGTTTTAGAATTGGCCAGAGAAGTAGGAAAACCCGATGTAGGTCAGATAATGGGTAGATCCATTAAAAATAACCTGCATGATGATAAAAGGGAATTAGCGGATTATGCGAAGAAAATAGCAAAAAGAATGACTAAAATAAATTATGTGGGTAAAATAGATGAATATTCCATTATTTCAGATGCTTTGGAATTCCTATCTAAAGAAGCAGGCGCCGAAGTAATGGTCTACAAAGAGCCCACTTTTGATCCAGAGGACAAATCAGGCAATGCTATGCCTTACAAACCGGCTATTTACATGGAATGAATATATACTTTATTTATTTGATAAATATAAGATTATAATTCCTTTTTTAAGAAATTCCTTAAAACACCAATATCCTGCACTTCAGCTTCCACGGTATCTCCTACTTCCATGGGACCTACTCCTGGTGGGGTGCCGGTAGCTATTACATCTCCTGGATATAAAGTCATTATGTCTGATATAAATTTCACCAGCTTATGGGGGCTGAAGATCATATTTTTGGTGTTGGATGATTGTTTAATTTTCTGGTTGAGTTTAAGTGAAATTTGCTGATTTAAGGGGTTTAGTTCGGTTTCTATACAAGGTCCCAGAGGGCAAAAAGTATTGAAACTTTTGGCCCGGGTCCATTGGATATCTTTACTCTGCAGATCACGAGCAGTAACATCATTCAGGATAGTATATCCTCCAATGTAATGATCCGTATCTTTCTCATCAATATGATACCCTTTTCGGGATATGATCACTGCCAATTCTGCTTCATAATCCAGTTGTCTAGATGATTTAGGATAAATTATAGGATCTAAATGTCCTATAACGGATGTGGGTGGTTTGATGAACAACACTGGTTCTTCTGGTATTTCCATATCTAACTCATGGGCATGATCTCGATAATTTAAACCTACACAGATCACTTTAGAGGGTTTTACAGGAGGAATAATTCTTATTTCACTAAAATTAGATATTAATTGATCTTCTAGAAATTCTTCGATGTGGGATGCTTTGATAGCATCTATAATTGAACAATTCAGTTCTTTAATGCCATCTTCATATAAAATACCGGTTTTTTCAATTTTATTTTCAATGTAGCTTATTAATTTCATTAAAACACCAAAGAAATTAAGATCTCTAACTTAGATGATTCTTTCGATAGGAACTACCAGGATATCCCGGGCCCCTATATTTTTAAGATTATTAACCAGGTTAAAGACATCTCTTTCATCTACTACGGCATGAACAGCCATAAAACCCTTATCAGACATTACATTAGACACGGTGGGCCCGGTGAGTCCGGGCATAGCCTGTTTAATTTCTTCTAGATGTTCCTGAGCCACATTCATCATCACCAGTTTTTTACCCTCAGCATCTAATACTCCTTTAATACCGGTTCTTATGGCTTCTATTTTCTCATTCTTTAATTGGTAACTTTTTTTGTTGGCTATGAGTTTTATGGAACTTTCTAAGATAGTGTGAATGGTTTGCAAGTGGTTCATCTTCAACGTGGTACCAGTGCTGGTGAGATCAGCAATAACATCAGCCACCCCTATAAATGGAGCTATTTCCGTAGAACCACTTAATTCAACGATTTTAGCCTTTATTCCTTTATTATTCAGATATTTTTCAGTTATAGTGGGGAATTCGGTGGCTACCATAGTACCATCTTTAATATCAGATAAATTTTTGATATCTGATGTTTCTGGGGCTGCTAAAACCAGTTTTGTTCTTCCAAAGTTTAGATCTTCCAGAATATCAACTTTAGCTTCTTTTTCTTCTATTAAATCCAGGCCAGTGATTCCCAGATCAGCCGCTCCATCAGCTACAAACTCAGGTATATCAGCGGCTCTGGTGAACATAACACTTATGTCTGGATCATAGGTTTCTGAGAATAATTTACGATTTGCATTATCCTGGAGTCCTATTCCTGCTTTTTCTAGAAGTTTAACTGCAGGCTGGCTGATACGTCCCTTTGATGGTAGGGCAATTTTTATCTGCATTTTTTTAATCCTCCAAGTATGATTTATGCTCCTCTTTATTTATATAAAAATTTGATTTTTATTCAAATTATTTATGGTTATTAATATTTAAAAAAGAAAAATAAATGAAATTGTATAACTTTTTATTTGTTATCAGGTGAAACCCATGGAAGATCAAAGTATTTTAATTAAAAACACCACCATAATCGGATCAGATATAAAAAAAAGCTCATTACTTATAGAAAATGATAAAATAGCTAATATCGATGAAAATTTAAATTCTAAAGATGCTGACGTGGTTATAAATGGTGAAGGGAAGATTTTAATCCCGGGATTGGTTAATACCCATACCCATCTACCAATGACCCTTTTAAGAGGATATGCTGATTATTATCCATTAGATACCTGGTTAAATGAATATATATTTCCTGTAGAGGGAAAATTAGAAGGAGAACATGCTTATGCCGGGGCACTGCTGGCTTGTGTGGAGATGATCAAATCTGGAACCACCACATTCAACGATATGTATTTCTTCATGGATCAGGTAGCTCGGGCAGTTGATGAATCCGGTATGAGAGGATTGATATCCCATGGGATGCTGGATTTTGGTGATGAAGAAAAAAGGAAATCAGAATATAAAGAAAGTCTTAGAATAATTGAAAAATGTCATAATACTGCAGATGGTCGAATAAAGGTGGCTTTAGGTCCTCATGCACCCTATACTTGCTCTACGGATCTTTTAAAATGGGTTAGGAAAAAAGCTGATCATCTGAAAGTTCGTATACATATTCATGTTAGTGAGACTGAATTCGAGGTTCAACAGGTCCAGGAGTCATATGGGGCACGGCCATTTGAATATCTGGATAAGATAGGATTTTTAAAGGAGGATGTTCTGGCTGCTCATGCAGTTTGGCTTTCGGATACTGAAATGGATATTATAAAAGATAGAGATGTTAAATTATCTCATAATCCTGTGAGTAACATGAAATTGGCTTCAGGAACTTCTCCACTAGTTAAAATGATGAAAAAAGGTTTAAATCTGTCTTTAGGTACTGATGGGGCTGCTTCTAACAACAATCTGGATATGCTGGAGGAGATGAAGATAGCAGCTTTACAGCAGAAAGTTGTTAATCTTGATCCAACAGTTTTAAAGGCAGATGAAGTATTTAAAATGGCTACTATGGGTGGAGCAAATGCTTTGGGCCTTGAACAGGAAATTGGTACCATAGAAGTGGGTAAAAAAGCGGATATTGTTCTGGTGGATATGAAGGCTCCACACTTAACACCTTTCAGACATCCTGTTTCTCATTTAGTCTATTCAGCTAGAGGTGCTGATGTGGATACTGTAATATGTAACGGACAGATTCTGATGCAGGAGAAAGAGTTACTGGTTCTGGATGAAAAGGAAGTTTTAAGTCAAGCGGAAGAAAGTGCGAAAGATTTATTGGCACGTTAAATTATGGTGAAAACATGGTTCATGATGGTATTTTAGCATTATTTGATATTGACGGAACACTGGTAAGGGGGGCACGCTGTCATTACCAGGCTTTTGTAGAGTCTGTGAAGAAATATTATGGTTTTGAAGAGGATATCAGTGGAATAAACTATGCTGGAAAAACTGACCCTCAGATACTCAGAGAAGCACTGGAATTAGGTGGATTTAAGGAAGAGGAGATTGAAGAAAATTTCAATAATTGTTTAAAATTCATGGTTCAATATTACATAAAAAACGTTCATAAAGAGAATGTTAGGGCACTGGGGGGCACATTTGAGCTTTTAGATGGACTTAAAAGAGAAGAAACACTCTTAGGATTAGTAACAGGTAACCTGGAGCCAATTGCCTATGCTAAACTTGGTAGGGTGGGATTGGATAAATACTTCCCTTTCGGAGGATTCGGCAGTGATTACGCCGAACGCTCATTGCTGGTTAAAAAAGCCTTAAACCTGGCTAGAGATCAGTATGAATACGATGGTGATAGGATATTCGTTATAGGGGATACTCCCCGGGATGTGGAAGCAGCACAAGCATATAAACTTACCACTATAGCGGTGGCTACCGGAAGATATTCTGAATGGGAACTAGAAAATTGTGGAGCAGATCACGTTTTAAAAGATCTGAATGATAAGGAAAAGGTTTTGAAAATATTAGATACAGAATTTTAACCCCTAAAAAATAGGATTTTTCAATTTATATTAATTTTAATCAGTTGGAATTATAGTTAATTAATATAATAAACGGATATATCAGTTTTATTCGTTTATTTTAATCATATTTGCTTTGCAAAAAATTAATTAAAAAGAATAGAGATAACATTATTTAGATAAGGTAAATTTTATGGGGATTTTATAATGACGTTTTTCCGGGAAGAAATGGAGAAGATGCCTCGAGATGAGATAGATGCTCTGGTTGATGAAAGAATTCGCCACACCATCAAATATGCACAGGAAAATTCTCCATTTTATCGAAAATGGTTTGCAGATAATAATATAAAGGCTTCTGAAATTCGTTCACATGAAGATTTAAGGGAATTACCCGTTATTTCAGGTAAGACGATTCGAGAAAAGCAACCCCCTGAAACAGATGAGTTTGAATTCAAATGTGCTAATTGGAAGGATATTTACACCATTCATGAAACTAGCGGAACCAGTGGGATGCCTAAATCGTTTTTTCTTACCTGGGATGATTGGAATCGTTATGCTGAGAAATATGCCCGGGCATTTGTCTCACAGGATTTTGGATATGATGATCGGGTGATTGTTTGCGCTTCATATGGTATGAATGTAGGGGCCAATACCATGACCCTGGCTGCTCAGAAAATCGGAATGGCCATAATACCCGAAGGAAAATGTACCTTCCCGGTGAGGATTATAAAAAATTATCAGGCCACAGGAATAGTAGGGAGCATATTCAAACTCATACGCCTGGCAAGTCGAATGCGAGAAGAAGGACTGGACCCCCAGAATTCCAGTATCCAGAAACTGATAGCAGGTGGTGAAAGCTTTGCGGAGGAATCCAGGGCTTATGTTGAGGAATTATGGGATGTTCCTGTTTATAATATCTATGGGAGTACAGAAGGAACTATGTGTGGGGAATGTATTCAGAAAGCAGGTCTGCATGTCCCGGAAGATATGGTACACCTTGATCTATATGATCCTCAACTGGAAAACTTCGTCGATGATGGTGAATGCGGTAGAATAGTTTTAACTACCCTTCTAAATAAAGGTGAAAGAACAGGGACCTTGCTTTTAAATTACGATACAGCAGATACTAGTGTAATAGTATCTAGGGATAAATGTAAATGTGGAAGAACCCATCTGAGGATATTAAATCCCCAAAGAGAAGCTGAAACAGTATGGGTTAGAGGAACACCCTTCAATCGGGTTGATTTGGAAAGAGCGGTATTTCAGCGGGAAAATATGGAATATCTAACTGGAGAATATGAAGCATTTCTCTATGGGGCAGAAAATGAAGTAACCTTACGGGTGAGCCTGGAAGGAAAGGATATTAATCATCTCGATCGAGAGGTGGTACAGGAGAACTTCATTAAAGCTTTCCTAAAATATAATAGACCTATGTATCAAGCATACTTAGATGGTGATTTTAACATCATCTTCAATTTTACTGGACCTGGAGGTCTTGAATTTTATAAGGTTAAAGGTCGACCTAAACGTTTGGTGGACCGTCGTTGAAAAATAAAATAACCTTTTCAAAAAGAAAAAATAAGCAATTCAGAAAAAAAATTTTAAAGATAAACATCCACGTTTTTCCCTTGGAGATACTCCTTAACTTCCTGAACACTATATGTTCGGAAGTGGAAAACAGATGCTGCGAGTAAAATACTTGCTTTACCCTGTTCGGCAGCATCGTAGAAGTGTGATAATTTCCCAGCACCCCCAGAAGCAATTATTGGTAAATTCACAGCATCAGCTATGGCTCGGGTATATTCTAAATCATATCCATCCAGAGTACCATCACCATCCATGCTGGTAGGTAAAATAACCCCTGCACCTAATGATTCGCACTTTTTAGCCCATTCAACAGCATCAATACCCACGGATTTAGTACCGCCAGATACGACCACTTCAAAACCAGAAGGCATTTCCTTGTTTCTACATCCATCAATGGCCACGGTTATTCTTTCTGAACCAAACTTTCCCGAAGCCTCTTTGATTAACTCAGGACGCTTAACTGCAGCGCTGTTAATGGAAACTTTATCTGCACCAGCATTCAGGGTTAATTCAATATCTTCCAGTGAAGCTATACCTCCTCCTACAGTTAATGGTATATTAATTACTGAGGACACGTTTTTAACCCATTCCAGACGAGTCCCACGGTTTTCTAAAGTGGCGGCTATATCCAACATAGCCAACTCATCTGCACCTTCCTCCTCATATAAAGCAGCATTTTCAACGGGATCTCCAGCATCTTTCAGATCAACAAAATGAACCCCTTTAACAACACGCCCATCTTTCATATCCAGACAGGGCATTATCTTAACCTTGCTCATAATTATATCCTCCCAATCAATCTTTTACAATATGTTATTAATATAAGTCTATAAAAGGATCAACTCAAGAAAATTTTATCTAATCCATAAAAGAATAAGAAAAATCAGAAAAATTCAGTGGAGAAAAATAATGCTAAATGCTGAAACCTATATCACCCTCCAGAAAGGTATTGGAGGAGATATAAGGAATAAATATGAGGATTTCTATGTA
>JAJFTX010000108.1 GCA_021372715.1 Methanobacterium sp.
AGTTTTAACGAATGAATTGGACAGGATCCAAAGTCACTTGTTAGCCAATTCAACCTACTTCAAATGCATTGAGCATGAAACACTTTTCATGTACATGTTATACCTTAGAGAGCCAGTTATGGATGCCATAGAATTATTAACTGGAAACAGGGTTAACATGGGATGGAACGTGGTTGGCGGAGTAAAGATGGATGTGAAACAATCACATATGGACAGTATACTTAAAATAATCCTTGATCTGGAATCAGAATATGATAGATACGTGCAAATGTTCGAACGAGGACCTTTAGTGGGCTTAAGATCACATGATGTGGGAAAATTAACACGCGATGAGGCTATTAAAGCCAGAGCAGTAGGACCTACAGGAAGAGCTTCCGATCTAAAACATGATCTTAGAGAAATTCATCCCACCTATCAGGACAACTTCGATTTCGATGTCATATGGAGGAAAGATGGGGATAACTTTGCCAGAACCATGAACAGATTCGATGAAATAACAGAATCAATCAAACTTATAAAACAGGTTATAGAAAATTTACCAGAAGGCGATGTACGAAAAAAGATCAACATACCCGCGGGATATGGTGAATCAAGAAGTGAAGCACCCAGAGGAGAGGTGACATACATGATTGAAACAAATGGAAACCTCATAAAAAACATCTCCATCAGAACACCAAGCATAATGAACATAGACGCCTGCGCAAAATACATGTTAAACGATGTGGCTACCGTTCCTGATGCATTAGCCACCTATGCCAGTGTAGATCCATGTATAGCATGTACAGAAAGATCGGTAACTATTGATGAATATGATGAAAGCCAAGAAATACTTCATGGACAAAATAAAGAGGAATCAAAATAAATAAAAGATGAATTCATTATTATAAAAAAAATAAAGAAATTTAATTTAATAAAATACTCGATGATGCCTTATGTCTTCAGTAATATGGTACTTATATGAATTCGCCAGAAAATCCTGGGCTGAAAAATTTGCAGCTGCAAAAACAGATCCTGAGATAATGGAAACTCCATCAAGATTTAGAGACTTTCCAGAGGTCAGAAAGGAGTACTGTATAGCTTGTGGTGCTTGTACAGCTGCATGTCCAGCACCTATGGCTATCAAACTCATCAGAAGTAGTGATAGTGCTGAGGAGGAGGGTGTCACCTACCCCGTTATAAACCACAGAGGATGTATTAGATGTGGTTTCTGTGCAGAAGTATGTCCCACCGATCCTAAAACAATATTATGTGGAGAGAATCATCTTATCCGGGAAGAATTCACCATTCTGCCTGTTGATAAGATGTTCATTATTGACGATTATCTATGCATACGTTGCAAAAAATGCTTAAAAACATGTAGCCAGGTAGCAGGAGCCATATCGGAAGTTGATAATAAATTTGTCATCGACCAGTACAAATGTATTGGTTGTGGTGAATGTATTAAAAACTGTCCGGTGAAGGGAGCCATCAAAGGAATATACATAAATCATGTAGAAGAACAGAAAGATATCATTAATCTGGTGGTTGACACTCTTGAATCCAGAATAGAAGAAGATCAAGAGAAAATAAAGAAATTAGAACCGGAGGAAGTATATAAAATTGACCTCCCAGTTGATGATCTGGTTAAAAAAGCAAGAGAAATTATTCGCAATGATGAAATAATCAGTGATACCATCGAAAAAATCACAGACCGCTTGAAAATGAGAATTTTAACCTGGGATGATGAAAAATGTAATAACTGCCGCTTATGCGTTGATGATTGTCCATCAGGAGCCATAACCTATGATGAAGAAAAAGGAGTTCAAAGAAACCCTGATAAATGTCTTAGATGCAGTATATGTTATCAGACCTGTCCCTTTGGTGTGGCCGGATTCTATGTGGCTAGATTCTTATTTTCTGGAAAATTGAAAGATGGAATCATACATATCACCTTGAAACCTTCACAGTTACCCATAAGGAGTTGATTAAAATTCCCGAAACTCAAAGTACTCAAAACTCTAAACAAACCTTAAAAAAATCTAATAAACCACTCAGGGAAGTGGAAATTGAATATGAGGTGGATAGAAGTAAGTGTGAACAGTGTGCAGATAAACCTTGCCTAGAGTCGTGTCCAGTAGATGCTATACATCAAGTACCTCCAGATGAACGAATTGAAATAGATGATAAATGTGTGGGATGTGTATTATGCCGAGAAGCATGTCCTTACGATGCCATAAAAATGAAAACAACTCTTGCACCACCCATAAGAGAAAACATACCCAATATTAACATTAAACTATGCAGACAATGCGGAGCCTGTGTTCAAGCCTGTAAAACCGGTGCAATACATTTAGAGTCAACAGGCAACGAGGAAGCTCATAGTGTTATTGATGAGGACAAATGCGTCCGCTGCGGTTACTGCGCACGGGTTTGCCCCACTGAGGCCATTAAATACGGTGAAATTTTACCCAGATCAGTGGCTGGTGGTAAGGCCGTGGTGGTTAAACAGGACCAGTGTATTGGTTGTATGACCTGTACCCGTGTATGTCCATCCAGAGGGGCAATAAACATTGGTGAAGTGAGCAAACTGCCATTCATTGACCCGGCTTATTGCGCCAGATGCGAAGAATGTATGAATGTCTGCCCTACCACTGCAATTAAATATTCATCAAGAAGAAGAGCCTATGAACAGTTCAACAAGATAAAAACCATGGAAATAGTTTCGGAAATCCTGGAAAAAGACGCAAATAAACTTTCAAAAAACGCCAGCAGAATTAACACGATTTTTAATAAAATAGCCCGTGAGGTTAGTTTCCAGCATCAGGAAGAAGAATTTGAAGAAGATGTCACAGAAATTATTCGGGATGAAATCAAAGGCATGGTGGGTGAAGGACTGGAAATCGATGATATTGGAGAGATCATTGAAAGAACCAACCCAAAAAGGGAAATAACTGTTATCGCAGAGAACTGTATAGGTTGTGGGGCCTGTATAGATCAATGCCCTGTAGAGTGTATCGAGCTTGAAATCCCAGCTCCCATCCATATTGGGAAAGAATGCGTTTACTGTGGATTATGTGTCCCGGCGTGTCCATTCGATGCCATAAAAATTAGTGAAGAACTGTTCTATACTAAGGATGGAAAAATTTTCTTCGCCAGAGATAGAATAACCGGATCCCGAACAGGAGAAGTAATTATTGATGATTTATCGTGTCAGAGATGTGGGGTTTGTGTTAATAAATGTCCAGAAGACGCTCTAAGTATTGAAGATGATAAATTAATTGTAGATAAAGAAAAATGTATTCTATGCGCAGAATGTGAAGGTATATGTCCTCTTCATGCTATAAAATTGAAAACAGAAAGTCAAAGTTAAGTTATATCAAAAATAGATTATTTTATTAATTATTTCATATTTCTTTTGTTAAATTTATGGAGGAACAAATTTTGAAGAGAAGATTTTTTGTTTCTGACTGTGAAGGCCCCCTTTCCATTAATGATAATGCATTTGAACTAGCAGGTAAATTCATACTAAATGGTGAGAGATTTTTCGAGATAATAAGTAAGTATGATGATATTCTAGCCGATGAAATAAAAAGACCCGGCTACAATGCGGGTGGGACGTTGAAGTTAATATTACCTTTCCTCAAAGCCTATGGTGCGACTAACGATGTTATAAAGGAATATAGCCGGAAAAATATTCTATTAGTCCCCGGAGCTAGGGATACACTTCAGTTTGTCTATTGTATCATGCCCTCTTTTATAATTAGCACCAGCTACCAGCAGTATATACAGGCACTATGTGATTCAATTGGATTCCCCTACAAGAACTCCTACTCCACCAAATTAGATATTGACCAATATCCCCTTCCTAAAGAGGAAAAAAATAGACTAATGGATCTTCGAGAGAGTATCCTAGAGAACCCTGAATTTGATAATCTGGAGGAAATTTTCTGGAATATTATCCCCTCCATGGGAATTGGTAGGATAGTGGAAGATGTGAATCCAGTAGGAGGAGAAGGAAAAAAAGATGCATTGAAGGACATCATAAAAAGATTCCAATTTAATGAATCAGATGTTATGTATGTGGGGGACAGTATAACTGATGTTGAACCATTAAGATATGCAGCACAGCATGGTGGTCTTTCAGTTGCATTTAATGGTAATGAATATGCTATTAAAGAAACAGAAATAGCAATAATGGCAGATAACACACTTCCCATTTCTATTCTGGCTGATCTATTTAATAAAGGTGGTAAAGAAGAAGTTATGGAATTTATACCCTTATTTTCAGAAGATCCGACCCGTGCTTTATATGAATATCCTATAGACTCTCAGTTAGTCCTTAAATTCCCTTCATGTTCAAATATGAAGATGGAAATTGTAACCGGAAATAACAGAGAAGAGATAAAAATTGAAAGTCTAAAATACCGTAAAAGTGTAAGGGGAGAGGCTATAGGGGGATTGGGTTAGATGGATAAATTTAAGGTATTAAAATATGTGGAAGATACTTATGCAGAAGCTTTCGCTGGGATTTTCTGCCGTGTACTGGTAACAGCTCCTGATGAAGAGATCCTAAAAAGTGCAGCCTATGATGTAACGGCCACACCGGCTACGGTAATAGGCAGAGTAGAAGGTGGAATAGAAACCTGGTTAGATGAAAAAGAAACTCCTGATGGTAGAAAAGGAGCCATATTACAGTTCTGGTTTGAAACAGGAGATCTAAATAAATTTGAATTGGAACTTTCCTATCGCATCAGACAGGATATTCTGGTTAAGCCATTCACCAGGTTGTTCGATGCATCAATCAATCCCCATGGATACATCGACACTATGAAACAGATAGGACACTGTGGCGATGGATATGAATGGGAAGAGACCCTATACGGTCGTGATATGATTGTAGTCCCTATCGCCATACCTGATTTCATGATAGAACGTAAACTGGGCTACAAAGAGGGAATAATGGGTGCTAATTTCTGGTATATGTGTAAAAGTAAAAAATCAGTTTTAAAGGCTGGTAGAAAAGCAATTAGGGCTATAGGCGAAGTTGAAGGAGTTATAACTCCTTTTGATATCTGTTCTGCAGC
>JAJFTX010000081.1 GCA_021372715.1 Methanobacterium sp.
CCCCCCATAGGAGATGATTTTAAAATATCCTTCGCTGGTTCCATAACCAAAGCCAGAATAGATTCATACCCCTGTAACTGTCGGGGTCCTGACTTACCCCATAAACATTATTTCATTCACTGGAATGGATTAAAAAAGGGAGATGAAGTTGAGATAACTAAAAAATCAAATAAATACCATTTAAAAATTAATTGAGAATTAACCAGCAAATACTAAGAGCTAATAAAAATGCAGGAATTCAAAGACATAAAATACCAAACACATCCTCAAGTATATCAACCAGCAGAAGATACCTATCTTTTGGCTGAGAATTTACAAGTTGAAAAAAGAAGCATGGTATTGGAAATCGGGACCGGAACTGGAATTATAGCAATTATCGCCGCCAAGGAGGCTCAAATGGTAACAGCTACCGATGTAAACCCTTATGCATTAGATTGTGCTGTTAAAAATATTGTAACCAATAAGACCTTCAACATAGAATTAAGAAAGGGAAACCTATTTGAACCCGTTGAAGATGAAAAATTCGATCTAATCCTATTCAACACCCCTTACCTCCCTTCTGATGATAATGAAAAAGTTTACGATGAACTTGAAAAAGCCTGGAACGGTGGTGTTGATGGTAGAGAGGTAATAGACATATTTATTAAGGATGTAAAAGATCATCTTAACCCCGGAGGTAAAGTACAACTGGTACAATCTTCACTATCAGATTCTGAAAAAACCTTGGAGATTTTAAAAAAACAGGGGTTTGACGCTTCCATAACTGCACGTGAAAAATGTTTCTTTGAGGAAATAATGGTTATAACTGCCAGTTTATGAATACTAAAATTCAATTTTGTTTATTCGTTCTGTGTTTATTTTTTTTAAAACAAAGAAGTTATTACTAATGATATACTTAATCCCATAACAACTACAATTGTAACCCCAGATATAAGGTTAAATAATCTGGAATTCACATGTTCCCCCATAATTCTTTTGTCATTAATGATTAACAACATCAATATAAGTAAAAAAGGTAACAAAATTCCATTAGCTACTTGAGAAAGGTACAATATGGAAAGTAAGGGCACGTTAGGAAGCATTATAATTACCACTGCAAATATTATCAACCCCAGATATAACCCATGAAATATTGGTGCTTCTCTGAAGCTTTTAGAAACTCCTGCTTCAAATCCTAAGCTTTCACATACATAATATGCTGTGGATAAGGGTAAAATACTAGCAGCAAATAAGGATGCATTTAAAAATCCAAATGCAAAAAGTATACTAGCATACTGTCCAGCAAGGGGTGCCAGAGCCAATGATACATCAACTACATTGTTAACCTGAATACCATTAGCATTAATAGTAGCTGCACATGCTATAACAATGAAAAAAGCAACGATATTCACCACAATCGCCCCTATTACTGCATCATACTTAGAATATTTGAGATTTTTTAAGGATATGCCCTTCTCTACCACTGAGGATTGAATGTAAAACATCATCCAAGGGGCAATCGTAGTACCTACCAAACCGATAATCATCGTAATATAAGCTGTATTTATGGTTATTTGCGGCACTATAGTGTTATGTACTGCAAAAGCCCAATTTGGCTGTGAAAGGAATCCTGCCACAATGTATGATAGATAAAGGGATGATGCAATTAGAAACACTTTTTCAACACTTTTATAGGTACCTTTAACCACTAATAACCAGACAGCTAATGCAGCTACCGGAAGGGCGATGAATTTAGGAATACCAAATATGCTGCTGCTAACAGCTATACCTGAAAATTCTGCTAATATATTTCCTATATTTGCTGCAAGAAGTGCAACCATCATTAAAAATGTTAATTTTATACCGACTTTTTCACGTATTAGATCTGCTAGCCCTTTACCGGACACGATTCCCATTCTGACGCCCATTTCCTGGATAATTGCTAAAGCAATTATCATTGGAATGAATAACCATAACAAATCGTATCCAAATTGAGAACCTGCCAGAGAATATGTTGTAATACCCCCCGCATCATTATCAACATTTGCTGTTATAATACCCGGTCCCATTACCGATAGAAATACAATGAAACTCAGTATTAAGGGATTCTTAAACATCCGGGTAAAAATTCGCACATCCATTTAAAACCCTCAATTATCTTCCGAACATTCTAGGAACCCTTTTTTTCCAGGCTACTGGTAAAACTATGTCTATTGCATCGTCGACTGTGATAATACCCCTTAATTTATTTTCATCCTCAATTACAGGTAATGCTAATAAATTATATTTAGCAATCTTCTGAGCGATATCCTCTTGATCCTCCATAATATCTGCTTTAATAACATGGGTATGCATTACATCTGTAATCTTAGTATCTGGATCGGCTAATAGAATATCTCTTAAAGAAGTCACTCCCACTAAATCGCCATTTTTAGAAATAACATATACATAATAGATTGTTTCCACGTCTTTAGCGATTTCACGAAGAGAATTTAACACATCTCTAACATTAAGGTCTTGATTCACTGAAGCATATTCCGTGGTCATAATTCCACCAGCTGTATTTTCAGGATACTCCAATAATTTCCTTAAATCCTCAGATTCTTCCGGTTCCATTAAATCTAACAGTTCTTCAGCTTTATCCTCCGGTAAATCTCCGAGTACATCCGCAGCATCATCTGGATCCATTTCATCTAAAATTTCAGCAGCACGATGACTATCCATTTCTTCTAAAAGATAGACCTGTCTTTCAGGCGATACTTCCTCTAAAGTATCAGCTGCTGCTTCATCATCAAGCGAATTTAAGATATTTAAAGAATCACTTAATCCTAATTGATCTACAATTTCTGCTATATCTGCTGGATGGAGTTTTTTTATTTTTCCTTTTTGTACTTTTAATTTTAACTTAGTATAATCCGGCCCTAACGTATCTATATCATCCCATGCGATTATATTCTCATTTGATCTTACACCAAACTTTTTTGCAATTCCTTCCAATCCCAACCTCTTCAAAATACCATAAAAACCAATATCAACACCAATAATATGATAATAACCATGACTATAAGTTATTTTTATATCATTCACTCTTCTAATCTTTTTATCCTCTATATCAACTACTTGTCTATCTAAAACATCTTCTGAAAGTCTAATATCGAGATTTTTAATTTTATATTCATTAATATCATCAATTTCCTTATTAAGTTTGATTTCTTCACCAATAGAAATTATAAAATTATATGGAATACTAATTACATTTTTATCTAACTTTTCAACTATTATCGCCTTTATTATTGGATAAGAAACCTCTGAAGATACAATAGCATCTTTAAATCTTCCTATTCTCCTTTCTGTATTATCATAAACTGGTTTTTTAAGAATTTCACTAAGGTACATAAACTCATCTCCGAGGTTCTTTTAATGTTCAGTTTCGGTTAGTGGCACCACCCCTTCTTTAACCCTTTCCATCACAATCATCTCTGTCAAATCTTCAATTCCATCTACGGAACGTATTTTAGAATTGATAATTTTATTTAATTCATCTAAACTATGCGCCCATACTTTTATAAGTATATCATATTCGCCAGAAATACTATAAACCTCAGAAACCTCTTCAAGATCAGATAATTTCTTTTCTACATCTTTATGTTTTTCTGACTCGCTTTGAATTATTATTATAGCAGTTATTTTAAGGTCAAGCCTATTATGATCTAAAATCAACGTGTATTGTTTTATAACGTCTTTTTCAAGTTTTTTTAACCTATTTGATATGGTTGCATCAGGCACACCTATGTCTTTGGACATTTGAGAGAGGGTGATCCTAGAGTTTTGGATCAGTGAATGAATTATAAGCAAATCTATTTCATCCATTTCATTTTCACCACAGGTACTCCATTAATAAAATTAGTATATTACTATCTAACCTTAAATGTTTTGGAAATTACCCAACATAATATGTATAATATGGGTAGATTACCAAAATTTTATTTAATATTGAGTCATAGACTAGGAGGATATCATGAAAAATTTTTATTTCACTCCATCCATAACTTAAGGACAAAAAAACAGGGTTGAGGATTTAAATATTCAATTCTAACCTCTTCTGATGATGTTCCCTTAGGAACCCCTATAACATATGTATTAAATGAATCTATAGCATCTCCAGATGAAAATACGTGTATCCACACTAATGCTTCCTGATCTTCACCTAATATGTTTCTTATTTTATCATTTATCAATTGAGGACTGGGTTTAAAATTTTCCAATTCTTCATTAATATGATCTGGACGATCCAATTCCCATTTAGCTGAAATATCCGTTGAAAAAGAAGGTTCGGTCATTAAATAGAAATCAGTTGTATTTAGATCCTCTTGGGTTACTTTAAAATATTTACAGCTCCAACCGGGCGTTTTATTATTGTAATCCGGCTTTATATGTTTTTTTATATTCTTTAAATTATAATGAGGACACTGTTCACTTGAATTTTCACTATGATCTGTATTAGTATGATTAGCGCAGTATATACAAGCTAAAATTTTAAATTCATTAAATTTGATCAGTACGGATCTATTAACCACCGCTATATCTGATTTTGATTGGATTGGGGTTTCATTATTTATTTCGATAGGACCAATAGTAGAATCAGTAGGATATATGATTAAAGAAGAATGTCCGCCCCGAGGTAGCATATTGCTCATCAGTGGGTAGTAATTGTTTTTCAATTGGGAAATCTTATTAATATTAAGTGTATTAGTGGAATTCTTACTGTCATTATTATCTTCTGCTAATCCTGGTGTTACAAATAAAGTATTGTTACTTTCTTCCCAATTAGAAGATCCGGGAGTATTTATTAAAATTTCAGTGGCTTCTATAGCTATTCTATCCAGTGATTTACCTGCAGAATAGTCGGTGATTTTAAAATTTACAATATCTAACGCATTAGCTGACATACCTATTATGATAGTGATTAAGATCAGGGCCATCATGACATCGATAGAGAAAATCATGCCATTTATATCCTTAAAGAACTTTTTAATATTTGAATCCTCTTTTAACATTCAAAAACTCTTTATTATATGGTTTTTTAGAATATGGGAATTCCATATTTCATCCGATGGGCATCGTCTAAAAAAATTTTAAAACAATTCACACCGTCATTATATAAAGTTAATATATCACCTTGATATGTACCAGTCCCCGGAGGAGTATCATTAAAGATTACATGGTCGATAGAGCTAGGTGCACGTTTAAAAGATAAATTCAGACTTATATTTGTGCTATTATTGTTGGTGATATCCGGGGATGCTGCGGGCAGAATAAATGTTTCCATACCATAATGGGGACATGTACCTTTACCTTCCATCCTGCAGAGAAAACAAGACCCATCACTACTTTCATGGAAGTAACCGTTCTCTATACAGGTTTTTAGAGTATTATAACCTAAATTTCCATGCATTATATAGGGATCATAGGGACATTTCTTAATAATATAGGATGTGGTGGCATTTTCATAGGCAACGGCATTTTCTACACCCCTATTATTCAAATATTCTACAAGACTTGAATTAAAAGCAATTTTATTATTATTTACAACCTGTACTCCACCAAAATTTTTACATTTTATAAAGGGTAAAGGATTGGGCATAGGATATTGAGTATCTGTTAGAGAAATATCCTGACTTAAATTCTCTTTATGAAACACACTATCCTTTCCAATGTAAATAGTGGAATTAATTTCTACAGAAAATGGATCTTCTGAATTATCCACCGATGTTATGTTGCATTCTACTTCTAAACCAGTGTTTTTCTCATAATTAGAGGATAATTGATCCATTTTAATCTGTAAATCATCTTTAACTGTTTTTCTACTATTTGTTAGTGGAATGCCAGTTCTTACTACGTTTTCAGCGTCTTGTTTTAGTACCTCTTTTCCAGCTACTGGAATATTTGATTCAAAGTCCTTTGAGGTTTTTAATACTTTATCTGAATGTAATAGCTGAGAATTTTCTTCAACACCAGCATTGTTCATATCTAAAAATACCATGAAAAGGATTATAGTTGGTAAGATCAGTAATAAAGACATTCCACTCATTACATATCCATGATCATCCATAAAATCAACAATAAAATTTGTATTAAGTATTATTTATCAGGTGATTAATAATAAATAATACTTTATACTATATAAATATTAATATATTTGGTTGTGAAAATAAAAATGATTTTATATGATAAATAAAAATATTAAAGAAATTAACATTTAAAAAAAAAAAATTAAAATGAAGAAAATTATCTGAGAAATTATCTAAAATATAATTTCATTAATAGAATAAGATTACTAGTCTTCATTTTTTAATTTTAAATAACTTAATATGTTTATTACAAAAATTTTTAAATTAATGGAGGTATTATTTTGAAAGATATCGTAAGAGGATGGCGACATATCCCACAACGATACAATCTTATCGGATCTAAATGCACACATTGTGGGGAGGTTTATTTCCCAAAAAGAGTAGCTTGTCCCGAATGCAGGAGAAAAGGTAACTTAGAGGATATTAAATTTAGTGGAAATGGAAAAATCTACACTTACTCCACAATACACGCCCCTGCAGAGGAATTTAAAGTACTTTCGCCTTACATTGTGGCTATCATAGAGCTGGAAGAAGGTGCTAAAATTACCAGTCAGATAGTGGACTGCGGAGAAGATGATGTTAAAATAGGTGATGAAGTGGAGCTTGTTTTCCGGAAGATTAAAGCAGAAGGTGAAGAAGGAGTGATTTCATATGGATACAAATTCAAACTCAAAAAATAATATAGGTGTACTCCTAATAAGTCATGGAAGTAGATTACCATACGGTGAAGATGTAATAAACAAAATAGCAGAGATTTACCGAGAGAAAACCGATTATCCAGTTATAGTAAGTTATATGAATATGTCTAAACCAACCATACCAACAGCCATAAATCAATTGGCTGAATCAGGGGTGGAAAAGATCATAGCTATTCCTGTATTTCTCGCTCATGGAGTACATACCACCCAAGACATACCCAATATCTTGGGAATTGACAACGGACATGATTTAAAAGAACAATCTTCTACAGGAAATGAACACCACCATGGTCATGGGCACAGCCACCATGAAGAAGAAACTGAAGAAATTAGTTTCAAAGGTGAAATTATCTACACTGAACCATTAGGTGCAGATAGAAGGATAGCTGATATAATAGAAGATAGGGTTAATGATGCCCTCTGAAAAATACAGAATTACTGATCTTGGTGAAAAGGAAATAATAAAAAGGCTTCTTTTAAGAAGCCAGAATATCCCTTTTAAATCTTCTTTTTTTGATGAAAATTTTTTAAAAAGTTTAAGTGATGATGCTGCCCTGATTGATTTTAAAGATAATTATTTGGTAGCAACTTCTGATATGTTAACCCGATCAAAACATTTCCCGGAGGAAATGAGCTATTCTCAGATAGGGAAAAAAATTGTAACAGTTAATGTAAGCGATCTGGCAGCCATGGGTGCTGAAACACTGGGAATTATATTGGCCATGGGCTTACCCTCTGACTTGGAAGTTTCAAAATTCGATGCTCTGATAGATGGAATTCTACAAGCTTGTGAAAAATATCATATGGCCCTTATCGGAGGAGATACCAATGAATCGAAAGAACTTACTCTTTGTGGAACTTGTCTGGGCATTTTAACAAAAGATAAAGTACTCATGAAAAGTGGAGCCAAGTATAAAGATATAGTCGCTGTTACAGGGCCTTTAGGCTTAGCTGCTGCTGGTTTTATAGTTCTTAACACAGATGATAAAAAATTGAAGAACTTGTCTCCTGAAGTTAAAGATAAAGTAATAAAACATGCCCTAGAACCCGAAGCACAGTTAGAGAAAGGATTATTACTGGCAAAAACAGGAGCTATCACATCTGCCACAGATATAACTGATGGTTTATTAAGTGAAATTGACGAAATAATAAATTCTAGTGGTTCTGGTATTGGCATGACCATATACGAAGAATTAATACCCATAACATCCGAAGTAAAAGTTATTTCACATATATTAAAGAAAAACAAACTTAAAATGGCCCTCTCTTTTGGTGAGGATTTCCAACTCCTGGTAACAGTTAATCCAGATAAATTTGAAGAAGTAAAAAAGGATTATGGGCTTTATAAAATTGGACATGTAAACTCATCTGGAGAAATTCGTATGATAGATAAGGAAGGTAAAACAAATATATTACAGCCAGAGGGTTATGAACACTTCAAAAAATTAAGCGAATAACTAATTTTAATAGATTTTAATCTCATATCCTCACTCTTTCATTAATAAATCCTGGTGGAATATGAAAAAAGAAGCCATACTTTACCAAGAAATGGGCAAAGCATTAAACTGTAAAATATGCGAAAGAAGATGTATTATTCTACCTGGTAAAACTGGTTTTTGCCAGATGCGAGAAAATGAAGACGGTAAAATTTACAGTCTCAATTATGCTGCTGCATCATCAGTAGCAGTGGATCCCATAGAAAAAAAGCCTTTATTTCATTTTTATCCAGGGAGCCAAGTTTTTTCATTGGGTGGTGTTGGTTGTAATTTTCGCTGCAAACACTGCCAGAATTGGGGAATATCCCAAGCTGAATTGGAAAATATCCCCACCAGAGATATGTTACCAGACGATGCTATCAAACTAACTAAAGAATATGGCTGTAAATCTATAGCTTGGACTTATAATGAACCCACTATGTGGTTTGAATATACTTTGGACTCTGCAAAATTAGCTCGAAAAGAAGACATTAAGACCGTGTATGTTACTAACGGATATCAGACAGAGGAATCATTCCAGGAAATAAAACCATATCTAGATGCAGCAAACATAGACCTTAAGGGCATGTCAGAAAAGTTCTATAAAGAAATTTGCGATGCCCGGCTTCAACCAGTTCTGGAAACCATCATCAGGATGCATGATGCTCGAATACATATTGAGATTACTAATCTGATGATTCCCGGTTATAATGATTCTGATGAAGATATAAAAGCCCTCGTGGAATTTATGGTTAATGAAGTGGGAGTGGAAGTACCCTTACACTTTACCCGTTTCTATCCCCAATATCAAATGCAAGATCTACCACCTACGGAAGTTAAATATTTAGAAAACGCCCATAAAATAGCCCGAGATGCTGGGATGAAATATGTTTATATCGGTAACATCCCCACCGGAACCGGAGAAAACACATACTGTCCAGCTTGTGGTGAACTTCTCATCAAAAGGGATGGATTTCAGGTAGTAAATAACAATCTGTTAAAAGGAAAGAAATGCCCAAAATGTGGGATTAAAATTGATATAGTTTCCTGATAATATTAATAAAAATTTCCAAAAAAATAGACATTAAAATAAATAAAAATAAAATCAATCATCCATCTTACTAACTCTCTGAAACTTCTCCAACCTATCTAAAGGTTTAGTAGCATCCACCCCTATCTTTGTGGTGGTTCCATCGGGTGTGGCAGTGGGATCCAGTGATGAACCACGAGCTCCGGGAATAATCAACATATCATCATCTCCTTTTACTCGTGTTGCAATTGCATATTCTATATCTTCGCTTTTAAAGACATCGATATCCTCATCAACCACAACACAATGTTTAAGAGACGGATGTGCCGTCAGAGCAGCCATTAAAACATTTTTACCATCGCCCTGTGTCTGTTTTTGGATGGAAACAGCAGCGTGTAACCAGCAGCAGCCTCCTTCAGTTAAAACCACATTTTTAATCGTGGGAACTGTGTTCTGGACAATATTAAATATCCTAGGTTCCTGGGGCAGTCCCTGCAATAGTTTATGTTCCAGCCCTGCAGGCATAATGGCATGATAAAGAGGATCTTTCTTATAATGCATTTTACGCAGTTTTATAACTGGTTCCTTACGCACCACATCATAAGTATCAGTTAAATCTACAAATGGACCTTCATCAGCCCTTTCATGTGGTAATATTTCGCCTTCAAGGAGTATTTCACAATCAGGTGCTTCTAAATCTACAGCATCACATTTTATCAGTTTCATCTCACCTTTATGGAAATGGTTAGCCACTTCTAGTTCATCTGTAGTGATTGGTACTGACGTACAGGAGGCCAATAGGGTAGCTGGATGCATTCCTATGGCAATGGCAATTTCTAATGGTTCATCTAATTTTTCTGCCTTTTGATGATAAGTGTACAGGTTTCTGGGTACAATTCTCACACCCATTGTGTCCCTATCAGAAACTAACATACGGTGAATGGATGCATTTCGTACTCCGGTTTCCGGATCTTTGGCTATGATAACTCCTGCGGTGATGTAAGGTCCGGCGTCATTCTTGTAATAGGTGGGTATAGGGATTTCTGTTAAGTCTGGTTTTTTAGAAATCGGGAAATTTTCTGAAATATCCTGTTCTTCACCAATGGGCAGAGGATTATTCATCGCTTTAATGATCCTGCTACTTATTTCTGGAACTTCAATCCCTAGTGCATAGGCTATTTTTTGCCGACTATTACATATACCGGATATTATACGTTTATCACTGTGTTTGATTTGTTCAAATATCACCAAGTCCTTGCTCCGTTGACCAATTATCTTTGAAACTTCATATTCCAATTGGACTTCTTTTTCAACCTTGAAAACCTCAAATTCATTCTTCAAGATATTTAAAAATTCTCTAAAATTATCCATTGAATAACCTCATATTATATTATTAATTTTTTAAATTTTAATAATTTATTCTTTAACTCCTCATTGCCAATAGCCAGTATTTGTGCTGCTAACAGAGCAGCGTTACCTCCTTCCTCTATGCCTATAGTAGCAACCGGCACACCAGGAGGCATATTCACCATGGATAATAAGGCGTCAAAACCATCCAACCTTCGGGCACAGGGTACTCCAATAACTGGTTTTTCAGTGTAAGCTACCACAGAACCGGTTACGTGTGCTGAAAGACCCGAAATAGCTATAAATAATTTAACATTCTCCATTTGTCCCATATAACTTTCGAAGACTTCAGGATCCCTTATTGGAGATAATATCCTTAAATCATATTTTATACCCAATTTATCTAGAAATACAGTGGTTCTCTTTGCTACTTTTATATCAGAATAACTTCCTGCTATTATCGCAACATCTGGATTTTTTATTTTATTTTCAGAGTCTAATTTATAATCTTGGGATGTATTAAGAGGGTTTTGTTCTTTAAAAGTATTTTTAGAGTAATAATTACCTTCAAGTCTCTGTTCAAGTTTTTTCTGGTCTTTATCAACCTTATAGAAAAATTCCCTGCGCATAACAGAAAGATTTTTCCTTACTTCCTTATTATGTACGCCTATTATTTGCGAGGCAAGTATAGCACCGTTTTCACCCCTATCTATACCTACTGTAGCAACCGGAGCTCCTAAAGGCATTTGAACAGATGCGAATAATGCATCCAATCCTTCCAGCTTAACCTTCACCGGCACTCCTACTACAGGTTTATGGGTGTTTGCTGCAATAATTCCAGGGAGATGTGCTGATAATCCTGCAATGCCCATGAAAACTTCTACACCATTTTTGGTTGATTCTGTAACTATATCTTTAACCTTCTGGTGAGTTCTATGAGCTGATGCCACCTGTAAATCATATGGAATCTTCATGGTTTCCAGAATCGTTACAGCCTTTTCTGCTATGTTAAAATCAGAAGCACTACCCATCAGTATCATAACTTTTGGTTCCATCATATCTCCTGTTAAGTTTAATAAAAATTGTGAAATTGAAAATAATTCACTTTATACTTTAATTACTATATTATACTAAAATTATATGCACGAGAAAAGTAAATAAAGTTTTTTAATGAAGATTTAGGGAAAAAAATTAAAGTCACTCCATATACAAATCATTATATATGGTTATATTTAATTAAGTTAAAGGAATTTTGAAGGTGCACACTGTGTTATGGATAGTTCTATTTTTCATGTTAATCATTGGTTCAATAAAAACAGTTAACTCCAGTAAAATGAGTGTTTCAGTGATAATACCTGCTTTTAATGAAGACAAAACTGTAGGCAATGTAGTAAAAACTGTTAAAAAGTTAAGCTACATCGATGAAATTATCGTAGTAGATGATGGTTCCTATGACAACACCGCTTCGGTAGCAGAAAATGCAGGGGCTACCGTAATACAGCATACTAAGAATCGAGGCAAAGGTGCAGCAATAAAAACTGGTTTTAACAACTCTAAAGGAGATATAATAGTCTTTTTTGATGCAGATATAGAAAATTTAACTCCAAAACAAGTTGATAATGTAATTAAACCTATAATCAACGGCGAAGCTGATATTACCAAGACTAAATTCAAAAGAGAAGCAGGTCGCGTAACCGAACTCACAGCCAAACCCTTGTTAAATTTCTTTTTCCCCGAGATAAAGTTCGATCAACCCCTTAGTGGGCAGTTCGCAGCTAAAAGATCCTTCCTAAATAAGATAAAATTAGAAGATGATTACGGGGTAGATGTAGGGATCGTGCTGGATGCAGATGTGAGAGGTTTAAGGATCAAAGAAGTAGACATCGGGAAAATTCATCATGTGTTATCTCCACTTAACGAACTTAATATGGTAGCCACGGAAGTGGTGAGAACCATAGTGCAAAGGGCAACCGAGTACGGACGAGTAGCAATGATCGACTCGTTAGGCAGATCAATTAGAATGGAAATTTTAGGACTTTCAATGGTCTTTTTAGGTATTTTCAGCACCTTCTTCATCAGACCAGTACCTGTGGAATTGGGACTTCTCATATCCATTGCTGGGGCAGTGGTAGCCATATACTACTTAGTCAAGATAATTAGAATATCTTATAACATGTTAAGAAAACCAGAAGGGAGAATCCAAACACTTAAATCTTTCTTCTATATGCATTCTCCCATATTAGTATCAGCAATTATATTACTGGCCATGATTAGCACGCTTTTAGGTGCTGTGCAATTTCAGGATGGTAAGGTGAGTATTGAACCCACTTCTAGAAATCTTATAATATGGGGACCCAATCAGGAAAATAAGAGTATTGATCTGAGAGGCCCGTATACTGTGGATAGTGCATTGGAAAATGAAACAAGCCTTATTAGGATGCCTAAAGAAGCTATGGATTCACTCGGCCTTGCTTATGGGGATATAATATATATCAATAATACGAATTATTCCCTTAACCAAACGGTTCCTGGGGAGGATAATGTTATGCGTATTCCTGCCGACATTAGAAGTTATCTCGGTCTAAATATCAGGGATGTAATAAGAGATAGTGATGTGAGAAACATTTTCAAAAATCTTTATGCTGAAAAAACTGTGCCAGTCCAGAATTATGCTAATTTAACACTTAAAGAAGGAATTATAATAAAAACCGGTTCGGATATGGGTAGAATAGTTAATATATATATTGATGATCAAAAAGTAGCCAGTACTTCAGGAATATTTAAAAATGGGACCTACGATGTTTATGTTAATGGGGTAAAATATACCAGCATATACTTCGATGATCAAAACCCTAAGAGCAATAATTATCTATACGTTGGAGATAAATTAATAAAAATTGAGATTGCTGATGAAATTAGATCTGACATGATCTTTGCAACAGTTAACGAAGGTTGGTTCCTTAGTTTCATTTTTAATGGAACTAGTTAATTCTTTTTAAAAAATTATTTATAAATTTTAGATCAAAGGATTAGAAAATAAAAAAATAATATTTGGTTAATAATATACTTTAACCGCCTCTTTTACATCATTATAAAGCCCTAAAGCAGCCAAAGCCCCTATTTCACCCTGTGCCCCAGTTACCTCAACCAATTGAATTCCTAATTCCTTGGCTGTTTTTTGTGTTTCTTCCAAGGTGATCATAGATTTTTTAGCAGCCTCAGCATATGATCTAAGCTTTTCTGGGACTTGAATCCCTTTTAATACCGCTAAAGCAGTTTTATCAGATAATGAATGTTTTTTAAGAATATCAGCTGCCTTTTCAACTAGTTTATCTTTTTCTCCTGGTTTAATTGCAAATACCAATGCTATTGCCACACAATTCTGAGTTTTATTGGGATTATGGGGATAAAGCTGTACTGTTATATGATCCAGGTATTCAAATCCCATTTCACTTAGTTCTATACCCACATTATTGGCCAAAGTCCAGGTTGCTCCTTCATCCTTTGTATCAGTATCATCGATACCTAAGACAACCTTCTCCAAGAGAGGGGTGATAACTGCTGCTCGTCCAACCTTAGATCCGCCACCTACATCATAGAGTTCAATACGTTTAACTCCTTTGGCCATCCCTCGGCACATAGCCGCACCAACTCCGGCGCCAGCTAAGCCAGCATGAACAACTCTAACTTCATCTCCCTCAACAGAAACTTCTTCTATCCCTGCTGCATTCAAACTTGGCTTAAGACTCATATCGCTTTTTCCTACTTTAAGAAGATAGGTATGTCTATCTCCATCTCTTCTAGAATCTAAAACCAAATTACTGCTTCTTTTATATTGATAAATCATCCATTCAGAACCACTTACACAGGGATGATACTCCATAAGTTCCACTAGGCTATTATCAACCATAGTTAATACTTTTTTGTAAGGAGCTATCCAAGGATCCTTGAATTTATTCTTCAAATCCTGCGGTGTTAATATTTCCATTAAAATCTCCTAAATAATCAATATTATATTATTTTTTGTAAATAAAATAAAAAAATTTTTTAGTGAAAATTAGCCTATTCCAACCGCTTACACATTTTAACTGCAGCTTCCACTGCTCTTTTAGCATAATCAACTCTTTGATGAGCTTCTAGTCGGGTCATACCCGGACCGGTGATTCCCAGTGCTACAGGTTTATCATATTCCAAGGCGAGGTCAGCTATTTTTCTTGATGCATGCTGTACTACAATCTCATCATGTGAGGTAGATCCTTCTATAACTGCTCCTAATGTTATAACCGCATCTATATCATCATTTTTTAGCAGTTTCTTAATAGCTAGAGGCATATCAAAAACTCCAGGTACCGTTATTACCTCTGTTATTTCAGAATCCAGAAATTTGGCATGTTCTTGTGCCAGATCAAGCATCATCTGTGTAATATCAAAATTAAACTCTGATACTACTGCTCCTAGTTTTACCATCATAGTTCCTCCCAAAACTTTTCTAAATAAATTCAATTAAGAAAAATATTATTAAATTTTGATGTCAGTTATATATAAGCAATAATAGCTGCCACTGAGCTGAAAACCATTAATAGTATTATAAATATAGCGATCCATTGTGCCCTATCCATATCTATCCCCTTAACTTCCCAAGAATTTGGAAATCTCTTCTAAAGTGTCAATCAAAGTTTTAATTTCTTCTTTCAAATTGTAATAGTGAATTGATGCCCTCACTGTCCCTCCAAACTCGTAAGCACCTATTTGTCTCATGGCTGGAATGGCACAGTGCATACCGCTTCTGACACATATAGTATTCTGTTCATCTAGTATCTTGGCAACATCGTGGCAATTCACTCCATTTATATTGAAGCCAACCATATCATAAATATCTTCTGGATTACCATAGACCACACTATTCTCGATTTCACTAATTCCTACAAACATCATCTTAGTTAACTTTTTACCATGTTTTTCTATTTTATCTAGTCCAATTCTTTTAATATAATCAACCGCCGCCCCCAAACCTATCAATCCTGAAATATTCAGTGTTCCTCCTTCAAAACGGGCAGGTCCTTCGGTTAGCTTAAAATCATGTTCAGTTACATCTGAAACTGTACCTCCACCCAGGTTCAACGGATCTAATTCATTCAATGCTTCTGGTTGACCATATAAAAATCCAGTCCCCACAGGACCCAATAAACCTTTATGTCCTGGAAATGCAACGAAATCTGCGTTTAATTTATTGATATTGATAGAAATGTGTCCTAATGACTGTGCGGCATCTATCAAGTATAATATATCATTTTCCTGAGCTATTTTACCAATTTCTTCTACTGGTTGCATGGATCCTATGGAATTAGAAATATGGGTTATGGAGATTAATTTCGAATTTTGATCTATGGCATCTTCAATCGAAGCTGGATCAACCACTCCTTGCGGGTCTGATTTAATAATTTTTATCTCAACACCCTTTTTTTTGAGATTCAACCATGGTACCAGATTAGAATGATGTTCTATATTGGGAACTATCAATGAATCGCCCTTTTTAAAATTAAGTCCATGAGCAACTAAATTTATGGCTTCTGTAGTATTTTTTGTGAAAATAATTTCTTCAGTACGACTATTAATAAATTCGGCCAATTTGGACCTGGTTTTTTCAACCTCTGAAGTGGCTTTAACCGCTGTTTTATAAGCTCCACGGCCCGTGTTAGAATTATAGTGATGATAATAGTCACATATAGCATCCACAACTGGTTTTGGGGTTGGGGTGGTGCTGGCAGCGTCTAAATATATCACTTCATCTAGAAATGGAATGTCCCTGCGGACATCGGATATTTTCATTTTATAAACCTTTGATATTTATCTGACATATCATTGATGAAAAAATTGGAATATACTAAATTTGGATATTAATCTTCGCTTATGATGGTTTCTAGTTTTCTGCGTACTTCCCGGGCCATTTCCATGGTAGATGAGGTACCGCCCAAATCTGCAGTGACTATCTTTCCTTCACTGAGCACTTCTACCAGGGCATTTTCAAGTTTACGTGCATTTTCATTTTCTTCCAGATAATCCAGCATAAGAACTGCAGATAATATCATAGCTGATGGATTTGCTGTACCTTTACCTGCGTGACCTGGAGCTGAAC
>JAJFTX010000085.1 GCA_021372715.1 Methanobacterium sp.
TATTTTGGGTGAAATTTTATGATTCAAATGACTTTAGTACAGATCGATAATTATGGTCCATGGACAGTGACCCCTACCCCACGGGCCGAGGCAGATCTGCAGATTTTACAATCAGAACTATATGCAGACCTGCAAAGACAGTTCGCAGCGAAAGGAGGGCTAGTATTTTTCACCCGGTTTGATAACATGCTGGCCGTTACCAATGGTGTAGATATGGAGGATCATCTGCGCATACAGAAATCAATCGGCAATCGTTACCCCATAACTATTAGTATGGGTGTGGGTGCATCAGAAACTCCCTATGAAGCCCAGAGAAAAGCCACCAACATCTTACAGAACTTCGGTGGTGCTCAATCTGAGGAACGTAAGGAAGTTCTGGCGGTGGACAGCCTGGTGAAGTATGATGAAAGCTTTGTTCAAATCGCTCATATCGATATTAATGGCATTACTGATTCTTTAACTGATATGATTCCTGCTTATGATACTTCTTTTATTGTTAATCGTGTTCAACATTTTCTTATGAAAAAATTAATCGAAAAAGGTTCGCTTTTATTTTTCATCGGGGGTGATAATTTCATGTCACCTTGTAATGGACTGGAACCACAGGGACTTTTAAAGATCATCGAAGAGATAGAAGATGAAATAAACATCGCACTCAAAGCGGGTGTAGGTAAGGCCCCTACGGCTGAAAAAGCAGCTAATCTGGCAGATCTAGCTCTAGAAGAGATTAGAGGTGGATTCACCTATGATCTTGTTCATGTGATGAAAAATAAGGAATAAGATTAATTTATTCTCCATTATTCTGTTTTAAATCCTGTAAATTTATGTTTAATTTGTTTTTTATCTTATAAAGATAAAATAATATTAAAATAGATAATATAACATCGATAGGGAGGAATTTATTGAAGTTATAGCTCCAATGGCCGGTATAACAGACGGAAAATTTTGTAGAAAATTATCCACTAAAGGTTTTGATCTGGTAACCATCGGAGGTTACAACTCAGATAGAGAAACCATATTAGCTGGGAAAAAAATAATTAAAAGGGGCAGATCCGAATTTGATGTACCATTGGGTGATTTTAAAGAACATATAACGCATCAAACAGATATAATAAAAAAGGATACCCACTGGAAAGGTATGGTATCGGTGAATCTTCGCGCGGTAACCACATCACCAATAATTGAAATATCAGAGATTAATGAAGTAGACGTGGTGGAAATAAACGCCCACTGCAGACAGCCGGAGATAACTGGCTTGGGTTGTGGTCAGTCCCTGCTTTTTAAACCTGAGAAATTGGAAAGATTCACCCATGAAGTAGTAAAAAAAGCCGATAGTAAGGTTTCAGTGAAGATACGAGCCAATGTTCAAGGAACAGACATTATAGAAATTTCTAAATCTGTAGAAAACGCGGGTGCCGATTATCTTCATGTAGACGCCATGAAGCCAGGTCATCCGCAGGCCGATTATGACGTAATATCCTCAATTAAACAGACTACAGAAATTTTTTTGATTGGAAATAATTCAATTAAGGACCTAAAATCAGCTCAAAAAATGATCGATGCTGGTTCAGACGGGATATCCTTGGCAAGAGCATTAATAACCGGAAAATTACCCTTTGATTTATCATTAGTTAAATTCAATAATTCTAAATGAATTAAAAATAAGATCAAACAAAAATTAAGATAAAATAGATCGATTAGAAATAAAATATGGGATCAATATAATATGGGATTAAATAAATATTTAATAAAAACTCAAATTAAACTTCTAAAATTTTTTGATAATAAGAGTGTGGTTACATGTCTTTTATAGAAATAGAAAATGTCTCCAAAAAGTTCAAAGATGTGGATATACTGAAAAATATCAACATAAACATTGATGAAGGCTCTGTTTTGGGTATTCTGGGTAGGAGTGGAGCTGGTAAGTCTGTTTTGATTAACATGTTGCGTGGTATGCGGGATTATCGGCCGGATGAAGGTAAGATATATTATAATGTGGCTGTATGTCCTGGCTGCGGGATTGTGGATAGTCCTTCACATGCTGGGGAGAAATGCCAATCTTGTAGCTGTGATTTAAAATTGGAGAGGGTTGATTTCTGGAACTGTGATCGTCTGATGTTCGCTGCTATTAAAAGAAGAATATCCATCATGTTACAGAGAACATTCGCACTCTACGAGGATGATACAGTTATTGAGAATGTTATGAAAGGCATAACCGGCCACGAGCCTGAGGAAAGCGCTTACATGGCCATAGACCTTATAGAGATGGCTCAGATGAGTCATCGA
>JAJFTX010000113.1 GCA_021372715.1 Methanobacterium sp.
TTTATATTAAATTTTAAAGTTCTAAAAATCTATTTACTGAAACGGACTTTGAAAAATATTTATTAATAAATAAAAAAGAATAGAATAAGAGAAAAATGACGTATGATGTTTTGATAGTGGGCGCTGGCCCAGTGGGTTCGACATACGCCAGATTAATGGCAGAAAAAGGTTATAAAGTAGGTATAATTGAGAAAAAGAGTAGAATAGGGGTACCTCTTCAATGCGCAGGACTTCTAGGTAGGCAAATTAAGGAAGTAAATATTTTACCATCAAAACTCATAATAAACCCCTTCTATGGGGCTTATCTACATTCACCATCTGATAGAATACTGAAAGTAGTTAAAAATAATCCAGAAGCTTATGTTGTAGATAGAATAGGATATGATCAATTTCTGGCAGAATTAGCTGTCGAAACTGGGGCAGATCTATTTTTAAAACATCAGGTAAAAGATTTGAACTTTAAAAATGGTATAATTCACCTTAAAAATGGAAAAAAAGATTTCAATGGTAGAATTATCGTTGGTGCGGATGGTTATAATTCAGTGGTGGCTCAAAAACTCTCTAATGGGGGGAAAAATAATACTTTACAAGCCGCCCAATTTAAAGTCGATTTTGGTAAGAATCTATTCGACTTAGATTACGTTCATCTATATGCAGACGCTTCCGTATCTCCTGGGTTCATCTGGTTAATTCCATTATCACCTTCAGAAGCAAGGGTGGGTTTATTTGGTAATTCTGATTATCATAATTTGAACAAGTATTTAAAAGATTTCCTGGATAATAATCCTGCATTCGGTAATTATTCACTTATAAAAAAGTATCATGGAAGAATTCCAATATACAATCCTAAAAAAAATATTGTTAAGGATAATGTGATTTTATTGGGAGATGCAGCATCCCAGGTTAAACCAACCACTGGTGGTGGACTGATTATGGGATTCAAATGTGCTCAAATCGCATCTGATATTACATCAAAAGCATTAGAGAATGATAATACCGAAATATTAAAGCAATACCAGTCTCAATATCGTAAAAACTTTAAAACTGAACTTAAAACCCAGTTAAGAGTGCAGAAAATCTTCAAATCACTCACCGATGAAGATCTGGATTTCATGTTCATAAAACTCAAGGAAGAGGGTGCAGAAGATATTATTTCTGAATATGGAGAAATGGATGATCAAGCACCTCTGGTAAAGGAATTGTTCAAAAGAGGAATTATTTTCAAGATACTGCCCAAAATACTGTCTCGGGGGATATCTACATTATGGAAATAGCCATCATATTATCCCTTGAACACCCAACCCTGCCTGAGGCAGAATTAAAGGCTGTTTTAAAGGCTGAAAATATATCATATGTAATTAAAAAAAAATTTAATGGATTCATAGTTCTTAAGATAGAAGAAACATCTGTTACGTCCGGGGATTTAATAAAATCTTTAAATAGGTTATCAATGGCCCATGAGATATTCCAAGTTAATATAAACACTAATAAAGAGGATTTATTAGATGAAATCGAACAATATCCCTGGAAGGAAATAGTCAATGGGGAATATGCTGTAAGAGTAAAGAAAAGAGCTTCAGCAGATATAAACACCTTAGAACTGGAGAGAAAGATAGGTGCAATTATAAAAGAGAAAATTGATGGTGAGTTCAAAGTCAACCTGGAAGATCCACAAATTTTCATTAGAACAGTCATATTAGATGATGAAGTCTTCATGGGTTCTAGGCTGATAAAGATCCCTAAAGACCATTTTTTCAAACTGAAACCGCATAAAAGACCTTTCTTCTATCCAGGCTCCATGAGCCCCAAACTAGCCCGATGCATGGTGAATCTAACTGGAATAAAAAGAGGGGATAGCCTTTTAGATCCCTTCTGTGGAACTGGAGGTATCCTTATAGAGGCAGGAATCATAGGTTCTCGAGTGATAGGGACAGATATTGACCCTAAAATGGTTAAAGGAACCATAAAAAATTTAACACACTGCGGAATAAGTGATTTTGAAGTTTTCGGGGAGGATGTGAGGAATTTAAAACTTCCCTATAAGGTAGATGCGGTAACCACTGATCCACCATATGGTATTTCTGCTTCAACCAAGGGTGAAGAAAGCCAGAGACTATGCGAGGACGCACTTTTATCTTTAGAAAAGCTGATAAAAGATGATGGGCGGATATGTATGGCCACACCCCATTACATGGATATTGAAAGAATTCTGGATGGAACAAAATTTAAAATAACAGAACAGTACCATATAAGAATGCATAAAAGTTTAACCAGAGTCATCTCTGTATTAGAAAAGAAAAAATAATCAAAAAAACTGGAAAATTAATTCAAAATTTATAATAATCATTATAAAGGCCAGAAAAGAAGGGGATCCCTTTGGATGTTAAAATATTAGATACCACACTTAGAGATGGTGAACAAACACCAGGAGTAAGTCTAACTCCCGATGAGAAATTGAGAATAGCCATAAAACTCGACGAACTTGGAGTCAACATCATCGAAGCAGGATCAGCCATCACCTCAAAAGGTGAAAGAGAGGGAATAAAAAAGGTGGTTGGAGAAGATTTATCTGCAGAGATATGCAGTTTCGCCCGGGCTATTAAAGCTGATGTAGATGCTGCTCTGGAATGTGGAGTGGACAGTGTGCACCTGGTGATTCCTACCTCAGATTTACATATTGAACATAAATTACGTAAAACCCGGGAAGAAGTTAAAAAACAAGCTATAGAGACCATAGAATATGCGGTGGAAAATGGTTTACTGGTGGAATTATCTGCGGAAGACTCAACCAGGAGCGATTTAGAATTCCTAAAGCAACTGTTTAAAGAAGGTATTGAATCAGGCGCAGATAGAATATGTGCCTGTGATACAGTGGGTATGCTAACCCCCGAGAAATCCTTTAATTTCTATGAAAATTTAAATAAACTAGGAAAACCATTAAGCGTGCACTGTCACAACGATTTTGGACTGGCAGTGGCAAACACACTTTCTGCATTGCGAGCAGGAGCCAGCCAGGCCCATGTAACAGTGAATGGAATAGGAGAAAGGGCAGGTAATGCTTCTTTAGAGGAGACTGTGGTAGCATTATATTCTCTTTATAATGTTAAGACGGATATCAATATTGAAATGTTGTATGAGGTCTCCCGGATGGTTTCCAGGATCACCGGTGTACATCTGCAACCCAATAAGGCAATTGTAGGGGAGAATGCCTTTGCCCATGAATCAGGAATACATGCTGATGGCGTGATCAAGAAGGCTGAAACCTATGAACCTATAACCCCTGAATTAGTGGGGCATAAAAGAAGATTTGTGATGGGAAAACATGTAGGCTCCCACATAATCAAAAAAAGAATACAGGAAAT
>JAJFTX010000090.1 GCA_021372715.1 Methanobacterium sp.
AAGCCATGAAGTACTAGGTGATACCTTCAGCCTGATTGAGAATGATATTATCCCAACCGCAGCAGTACCAGATATATTGAGAAGTGTAGCTCAACATGGATGCACCCCTGAGGAGGCAGCAAAAAAAGAAGGTCTTGAAAAATTAAAAGAAAGTGAAATACAGGCAATTATTGATGAACTAGTTCAAGACAACCAGGAACTCATAGAGGAAAGGGGTGTGGGTGCAATGGGTCCTTTAATGGGTAAAGCAATGGCTAAATTTCAGGGTAAAGCTGATGGAAAACTGGTGAATAAACTTTTAAGGGAAAAAATTGATAATTAATCATATCTAGGAAAGGATAAGATGGCAATGGACGAATATGACGTAATAATAATTGGTTCAGGACCTGCTGGTCTAACCGCAGCCCTTTATTCCGGTAGGCAGAGTCTGAAAACCCTGGTGCTGGAGAAGTCTCTTGTAGGGGGTATGGGAGCCACAGTCCCTCGAATGGAAAACTATCCTGGATTTGAACTAATTGCGGGCAAGAAACTCATAGAACTTATGAAGAAACAGACATTAAAATATGCGGAGATCAAAGACCAGGAAGGTGTTGAAAAAATTGAATACAAAAATAACGGAGAAGTGATAATCATACACACCTCAAAAAACACCTATAAAACCAGATCAGTGATCATTGCTACGGGAAGCAAGCACCGCGAATTGGATGTACCTGGTGAAAAAGAATTCCTGGGAAGAGGAGTGGCCTACTGTGCTACCTGCGACGGACCATTATTCGTGGGCCGTAAAATAATAGTGGTAGGTGGGGGGAACAGTGCCGTACAAGAGGCCGTCTATTTACACGATATTGGTGTATTAACTGCATTAGTACATCGAAGAGAAAATTTAAGGGCAGAACCATACCTCCAAAAGCTCCTGAAACAGAATGAGATACCAATGATCTGGAATTCCACTGTGGAAGAGATCAGAGGAGAGATGACGGTTCAAAGTGTAGTATTATACAACAATAAAACTGGAGAAGAAAAAGAACTACCTATAGAAGGAGTTTTCATTGCTGTAGGAGATATGCCTTATAATCAACTAGCAGCAGATCTGGAAGTGGATCTGGATGGTGGAGGTTATATAATCGCCGATAAAAGCCAGAGAACCAACATACCCCGGGTATATGCTGCTGGAGATATAACAGATGGGGTAAATCAATGGGTAGTGGCCTGTTCAGAAGGAGCCATAGCGGCCCTATCCGCACATGAAGACCTTCAGATGAGGAAATAAAATTTATTTTTAGAAGTTTTTTTTGTACATTAGATCCATTATGGGTGATGATTTGATGGAAGGTAATAGAGAAAATATACCTGAAAAAGGCGCAGCTATACAGCAAGACGGGCTTACCTATGCTATCATTCCATATATTCCTGGTGGTATAGTAGAACCAGAAACATTACGCAAAATCGCAGATATAGCAGATAAATATCAAATTAAAGTTATTAAAATGACTTCTGAGCATAGAATTGGACTTTATGGTATTAATGAACAGGATATAAACGCTATATGGGACGAATTGGGTATGGAAGCTGGTGGTTTCATTGGAAAATGTGTTAGGGCTGCTAAGTTCTGTTTAGGCAATACATCATGCAAGAAAGGATATCAAAATTCAGTGAATTTGGGATTGAGGATAGATGAAACCTTTCATAAAAGGGAAACTAAAAATAAAGTTAAAATATCAGTATCAGGATGTCCTAATTCCTGTGCGGAATCGGCTGTTAGGGATATAGGTCTTATAGGTACTCCTAAAGGCTGGAGAATGCTTGTGGGTGGAACCTGCGGGCTTCAGGTAAAAAAAGGTAGATTACTGGCAAAAAATCTCTCTGAAGATCAGGTAATTGAGTATATGGATAAGGTGTTGGATTATTATAACCAACAGAACACTGAGAAGCGTTTGGGAGTGTTCATTGATAAAATTGGTTTTGAAAAGTTTTCCAGTGATGTACTAAATAAGTAAATTGAATAAATCAAAAAAAAGATGGATAATATGCCCCAAGTCAGATTCGGTCCTGCAGGAAGGCCTATGAGATACTCTGGTGTAACAGAACTTGCTTGTGATTATATAAGGGAAATAGGTTTGGATGCCTATGAGTATCAGGCTACTTACGGGGTTAAAATCAAGAAACAATCAGGTCTAAGACTCAAAGAAAATTCTCGGAAAAATGATGTTCTACTTTCCATGCACGCTCCCTACTACATAAATTTATCTTCTAATAAGGATGATGTAGTAGAGAGATCAATCGATAGGTTGTTACAGTCTGCCAGAGCAGCTGAATGGATAGGGGCTTATCGGATAGTGTTTCACCCTGGATTTTACACAAAATACAGTCCTAATGAAGCTATGAAACGTTGTCAAAATTCTATCGATGTTTTAAAGGAGCAATTGTCCTCTAAGGGAATTAATGATTATACTTTTGCACCGGAGACCACTGGTAAGAAATCCCAACTGGGTAATCTTGAGGAGATCATAAAAATCTGTCAGAACAATGATAACTTCGCCCCAACAGTGGATTTTGCACATTTATACGCCCGATCAGTTGGTGAAATAAAAGATCAGGATGATTACAGTAGAATATTCTCTAAATTGGAAGATGAACTGGGACTTAAAACTTTGCACAGTCATTTCACCAGAATCGAATATACAGATAAAGGAGAAAAAAAGCACCATGCTCTTATGGAGAAAAATTACGGCCCTCCGTTAGAACCATTATTAAAGGAAATCGTTGAACGCGGATGGGATGTGACTATGATATGTGAAACTCCTTTTCGTGATGAGGATGCACTTCTCATACAGGAAGAATACAGGAACATTTTAAACTAGTAGTGGTTCATTTTTCCACTGATGTTAGTGAATAGTAAAATTTATCTATTATAGGTGATATAACACTTAAACATAAAATCTCATCATAAAACTTATCGGTGTTCATATGTACGAATTTTTGAATATGCTGCTTAAAATGTTACCAATTATCATCATAGTAGCTATTATTACTTCTCAGGTAGTTGCAGTACCTACAGATAGCATGGCTCCTGTCATAAATTCGGGAGACATGGTTCTTGTCCAGAAAACCGATCTTTTAGGTATTTACAGTGAATTAAATCCTGAAGAAGTTAAAGAGGGAGATATAGTTATTTATTCTAAGGGATCTGAGTCAGAAGAGCATGGAAACACTGATTCACAGGAAAGCGTAATACATAGGGTTGTATCTGTCTATGAGTTAGATGGTAGCAAATATTTCATACTTAAAGGTGATAATAATTTGGATGTTGATGATGAAAGAGTTTATCCACATCAAATTTCTGCGAAGGCTGTTATGTGGGGTGGGAATCCCATTATAATACCCCAGATAGGTAATATTATTATATTTTTCAAATCATTGATTCATGATTTCACATCTGCATTTCATGGGGGTGGTTAATTGGTTAAAAAGATTCTAGAAGATATTTCACATTTTATACATACAGCATATGAGTCTATAGAGAGGATAATCATAGCACTGGCTAAAAAAATGGGCATATCTAGGAAAACTCAATCAGCCCAAACTTCGGGGTTAGAGAAACAAGCCCTGAACCTAATGAAAATTCGTAGTGCTGTTTTAGCTACATTTGTTGTTGTATCTGTTATTGTAATAGGAGTAAATGGGGTTGATATGACTTCTATACAGGATAAAGGGACCTTATCACTACAGAAACAGCCCATACCCATCGGCGCGACAATGTGTGCTAATTGCAATGGAACTGGAAAGATAAAGGAAGAATACAATGTCACCGAGTCGGTACCATGTGATAATCCAAATTGTAAAAATGGACAAATACAAAAAGGATATGATGAATTTATATATTTGGATCCCTGCGACACTTGTGGTGGAGATGGTTTTATAGAAAAAACCATAACTAAAATTCGATACCTTACTTGTCCAGTGTGCAATGGTAAAGGTTATCTGATGAAATAGTGGAAAGGGTGTTTTTATGGATAATAAAATCCTGGAAAATGTTATTTATGTTTTATTTGGTATTCTGATCCAACTACTACTATACTTTAAGTTAATAGAGTTACCAGAGCTTTTCATGATTATTATCGGTTTTATAGGGTTTGCTGCTATTGTTTATGGTTTATTGGAACTAGCAGAAAACTTAAGGGAAAGGAAAACAATTAATCCTGTTATTGTGGAAGATGAAGTGCATCATATCAATTATTGCTCTAATTGTGGTGAAGAAATTAGTTTTGGAACTAAATATTGTCCAAAATGCGGTCATCACATTACTAATTCTGATTAGTAGCATTTGTGGATTGGGTTTATAAGTTGTGTTTAATTTTATTTTTTTTAAGAATTCAATGTGGATTTCCTTTAAAAGAATTGGATAATAGTTAATATCTACTAACGATAAGGTACGTAGAATTTATAAATAAGTATCGTTTTAATTATATACAGGAGGTGTTATATCGATGGATAAAAAAGTTATAGCTTTAATAATTGTTGCTGTAATAGTTGTAGGTGCTTATGGTGGTTACTATGCTTATGCTACTATGGTTATACAGCCTGAGGATTTAAATACTTTTAAGGACGAATTATCCGGTTTATCATCCGGAAATAATAGTACTGGAATATCTGAGGATCAGATAGTTTTAATTGAAAGTAATAATGCTTTAACATTGATATCGCAAAGTCAAAGGGAAGCCATGGCTGCTAATTTAACTGCTGCATCTGGAAGTGGTAAAGCTATGTTGGAGGAAGTTAAAGAGAACATCACTTCGAACCAGAATAAAGCATCGAGATATGATATAATATTAAAAAGTGATGTGGCTAATGATATAAGAGCTGTATATAATCAGAAAATACTTGATTTAACTAATCAGATGATAGCTAATTTAGATAAACAAGCCACTGATATTAAAAATGGGGATACTGCTGCTTATGTTAATGATCTCCGTGAATATAATAAGTTAGTTAATGAATATAATGCATGGAGACAACAAGCCATAGGTTATTTACAAGATATAGTTAACAAACTCGGTGGATAATCCTCCAATTTTTATTTTTTTTGAGTATGTTGTTGATCAAATTTTTTATTAGTTGAAAATTTTCACTGAATTTTTATTATCGTTATTTTAATTATAAATCTAGGAAAACTTTTTATCCATCGAGCAATAAACTTATGTTCATTATTTTAATTATTTATTTAAAAAAATTACGAGTGGGTAATTTAGTGAAGCTGAATAATATAGTTCAAGATCCAATTGTTTCAGATAAAAAATCCTCAAAAACTTATAATAAACCACAGAAAGAAGCTAAGCTGGTTGTACTGCAACCCATCGGATATCCTTTTTTATGTAATTTGGTGGAAAATCCCAAAATAGAAATTTTCGATAAAGAACTATTTGAGATGTACGCCCGAGATCAGTGGTTAGGTTACACAGTGGAAGAGGGTTCTTTTATTTTTGATCAGAAATTGTTACCAGATTATGCTTTTAAAGTCATAAAAGCCCATCCAGATAACTCTAAAATAACTGAAAACACATCTATCCTACTTATGGAAGTGGAAGAGGCCCGAGAGATTAAAAGGATAGAGAGCAGCCTAAAAATGGCTGATGTGATCGGGCAAGAAAGGGCTAAAATAAAATGTAAAATCATCATGAAGTACCTGCAGGATCCGGCACACTTTGGAGAATGGGCCCCCAGGAATGTTCTTTTCTATGGAACACCAGGGACCGGAAAGACCATGCTAGCAAAATCTCTTTCCAATGAACTTAAGGTACCTTTATTCCTTATTAAGGCAACCAGCCTCATAGGGGAACATGTAGGAGACGGAGCCCGACAGATACATGAATTATTTGAAGCTGCTTCTCTTACTGCGCCATCTGTGGTTTTTATAGATGAAATAGATGCTGTTGGATTGGATAGAAAGTACCAATCTTTAAGAGGAGATGTGTCTGAGGTGGTGAACGCTCTACTTACTGAGATGGATGGTATAAATCAGAATAAAGGAGTAGTTACTATCGGAGCAACTAATAATCCTCATCTTCTGGATTTTGCTATTAGAAGTAGATTCGAAGAGGAGATAGAATTCACATTACCAAATAAAAAGGAAAGAAAGGCCATAATTGATCTTTATGTTAAAACTATGCCTCTTTCTGTTGGCTTCGATTTGGATAGGTTGATTCAACCTACTAAAGGATTGTCTGGAAGAGATATAAAGGACCGGGTTTTAAAGGTGGCTTTACATAAGGCTATCAATGAGGATCAAGAGATTGTCACCTGGGAACATGCTAAATATGCTTTAAAACAGATTAAAAATAATAAAAACGAGCCTAAAGGAATGTTCGCATAAAATCCTTATTTATTTTTTTATTTTGGTGATTCAGATGAGTCTAAGAGATATAACATTGGATTCATTTCGATACACCACTTCCAATTGGGGTAAATTGATTATTCTTGGTTTGGTTATTTTCTTAACTGATAAGATTAATGAGCTTTCCTACTTCCAAGACTTGGCAGATGAGATCAGTATCGCTTTGATTATTATAAGTATTCTACTTGCAATTTTCGAAATAGGATACATATTCCGTATTGTTGAAGAGACAACTCATGGATCTAAAGCTTTACCTGCTTTTAATAGGATTTGGGAAACTTTTTTCCATGGGATGAAGGAGATCCTGGTCACTATTTTGTATTTTATCTTCCCTTTTCTAATGGTATTGTTGGGGGCAATGCAAATTAATAATGTAATCGGCCATTTTAGTATGGAGGTTGATTTATTCATAATTCTAATTGGTCTATTTCTTGCCTCTTTACTTTATCTTCCTTTCCAAGCGGCGGTTCTTAACATGGCTATGCATCATGGGACTATTAAATCTGGATTTGATATAAAAAATATAATATATAAAATGAGGAAGATGGGATTCAAGAATTTGGGGTTTATTTATATTTTAACAGTTTTATTTGCTTTAGTAGTGCGATACAGTTTATCAGATACCATTAAAATTCTTCCGTATGGTTTGGGAGATTTGATATCTAGCTTGATCATTGCTCCTTTTATTTTAGTTTTCACGGCCAGAACATTAGGATTGATTAATCAGTTGTTAGTTGATAAAAATTAAATTTTTATGGGTGAATAAGCTATTAATTAAATGGGAATTAAAAATTTTAGTATAAAAAGAAAATATTTAATATAATATATTGAGTAGAATTGAATGTGTAGGTTTCAGGTTCAAAATAGAAAAATATATAGTACAATCATCATAAAACTATTTATTAGAGCTTAGACATAATTAATATGAAATAAGACTAAATAGTATATATGGTAATAACTTTCAAATTATTAAAGGCGAATTGATCATGACTGATTCAGAACAGAAAATATTGGATGCTGCATTGAAGATTTTTGCCAGAAAAGGATATGATGCTGCTACAACTCGTGCCATTGCAGAAGAATCTGGCTATACAGAGATGACTTTATTCCGTAAATTTCAAACAAAAAAAAATCTTTTTGACCAAGTATTAACCAGAGGTAATGATAATTTACAAAGATCATCACCAGATTTGTTTATTCAAAAAGAATCTATGAATACTAGAGAATTTATAATAAACTTGATTAACAATTTAGATAAATTCATATTAGACAATTTTGAATTTTTCCATTTATCCGTGATTGAAAACAGCAAAACAGTAGATCCGATTCTGGAATTAACGGTAGATGATGTAGGATCATATCTTAAGAAAAATATGCCGGATCAAGAAATAAATTATAAAACCTTTGCATTTGCCATCTCTTCTTACATCTACATTCTGAATATAGACCGATATTACGAACGCACGGCGACATTTGAAGATTATGAGAAAAGCAAGAGTAAAATGGTGGATATTTTAGATTGTATGTTGGAAAATTAATTTAAAATAAAAAAATTATTAAATTGATAATTATGTCTGATGAAACCGAAAAAAAATTACTGAACGCTGCTTTAAATGTTTTTGCTAAAAAAGGGCGTGATGCAGCCACTACAAAGGCTATAGCGGAAAAAGCTGGACGAACAGAGATGACTCTTTTCCGAAAATTTGGAACCAAAAAAAATCTTTATGAGATGGTCATGTTACAAAATATGGAGAAAATACAAAAAAGTATTGAATCCATAGTTAAAGATTTGGATGGTAAATACAAAAACTCAGATGAGTTCCTGGAAATATATATCCAGGAAATGTTAGTTTTTTATAAAGATAATATTGAAGCAATTAATTTAATAATTAATGATAATAACTCAGCTGTCGATGATCAGATGGGGGATATTTATAATTATATTGGTGATTTTCTTGCTAGAAATATACCTGATACTGAATTAGATTCAAAAACTCTGGTAATTTATATCAATTCCTTCATATATTGTTTAAGTCTAGATATTTATTATGGACGTAATGATGATGTAATATATGAAGAAAAGGTTGAAAAATTCATAAACAACCTTAAAAAATGTTTTAGGGAATAATTTTTAGAACAAAATTTAAATAATCTAATTTTAATCTCATTTTTATATTTTAGGATATTCTCAGGATAATATAGTAAAATATATATGTCAGTTATCACTAACGAATGGTTGGGGTTCATATTTTACTGGAAATTTTTTTATAATACCCTATTGGGGGGTGTATGCAATAAAGAGTAAAATGGAAAAAATTCCGTATAAAAATACCAGAAACATCCATTTAAACCGTATTAAGCAAAGATTTCTGTTAAATTTGCTCAGAGAATTAGACTACGATTTCAATACCTGAAAATTTATGAAATATTTCATTTAAATATTCATTTTTGATTATTATTAGTTAATCTCACCGGAAAAAATAGTTTCCGCTGCTTCAATTGTTTTTTTATCTCCTTTTTCTGCTGCGTTACGGATATTTTTAATGACTTCATAGAATATTCGATCCACCAGGACCTGGGTCAGATCATCAACAATTTTCTCTTTACCATTCATGTCTCCCAGCATCTTAAAAGCCTTGATGGTTTCGTTCCGTCTAATTTCCTCGGCATAGATCCTAATATTTGATATAAGGGGCTCTACTTCCAAATGCTTCAGATTTTTTTTGAGAAGTTTCAACTCCTCTTCCACAATAAATTCTACCTTTGAAATCTCAGATTCCCTCATTTTCACGCTATTATTAGCAATAACTCTTAGATCGTCTATATTGAATAATTTAACACCTAAATTTTTCACATTTTCATCAATATCCCTGGGATTAGCTATATCTACCATGACCAATCTGTTCAGATTATCTGGTAAAACAGCTTCTTTAACTTGTTGACAGGTTAATATGGGATGAGGAGCTCCTGTTGCACTTATAATTACATCAGCATCTGCCATTGCTTCATTAAGTTTTTCGAAATGTATGGCATATCCTCCAAGTTCACCAGCCAGTCTGAGAGCGCTTTGATAAGTTCGATTGGCCACTACTATGGCTTTAAGTTTTTTTTCTACCAGTGCTCTAGCAACAAGTGTTCCCATTTTACCAGCACCGATAACCAACACTTTCTTGCATTTAAGATCTCCATGTACTGATTCAGCTAGTTCCACAGCAGCAGATCCTATGGAAATGGAACCCTGATTTATACGGGTATTATTCCTCACTAACTGCCCCACATGAACGGCTTTAGTGAAAACGGTCCTTAGAACAGGACCTATGCTGCCTTCCTTAATTCCTTTTTTACGAGAGTCTTTTATCTGACCCAGTATCTGATCTTCACCTATGATCATGGATTCGAGTCCAGAAGATAACCTTAAAAGATGTCTTAAAGCTTTTTCATCCGATTCTATCTTAAAATTGTTGGATTGATCCAAATAATTTTCTGGAGGTTGGTTCATAACCAAATATAACTCTGATCTATTGCAGGTTTTCATGTAAAGATATTCCTGAACATCACTGTTATCTTCAATATTTTTGAAGATATTCTCCAGTTGATAGGTTGCTCTTTCTATCTGAGCAATATCTGCAGTGTGATGATCAACTCTGATATTCAGAATCATTTTAGCTCCTTATGAATTTATATTAAAGGGGGATTTGATTTTATTTATCTGTATTTATGATTTTTTCTACATAATATTTAGCTTCTTCCAGATTACCCTCTTTTAATAGTTCTTTTATCTGTGGGTCGTTTAATATTTGATACAAATAATTTCTTCTATTTTTTTGACCTTCTACTGTATCTTTTAGTAAATTCCTGGTGTAATTCTGTAGATCTAACTGTAGTACATCTTCACTTGTTATTACCTTTTCTATTTTTTTTCTTAACTCTCGTGCCATAAGGGGGCTTTTTCCCTGTGTAAATATGCTTATTTGTACATCTCCAATAAAAAAAGATGAGGGGACAATAACATTTCCTTCATCTGGTTTATCCGCCCGATTTAAAAGCTTATTCTCTGCTAGATGACTTATTTCTTCGTTCAATTCATAATCACTGGATGCTACTACTACTAAATCAGCCCATTTTATCCATTTAGGTACTTCTTCAGATGATATTAAAGACGCTCCTTGGTTTAAAAGCTTTGGTGGAATATTTTTTCCTAATATTGCCACCTGAGCATTTGATTTCAAGAATCTTCCTGCTCTTCTACTTCCTACCTCCCCAGAACCGACAATTAATACTTTTTTGTCTTTCATATCCAGGAAGAGAGGAGTCCAGCCCATCTTATAACTCCTTAACTAAGAAATGTTTATCAAAGTTTAATCAAATAATAATGGTGTAAGTTTAATTCTATTTAAGATTTTTTGGTTATAATTCCAGATTTTTCATTCTTAAAACTTTTATCGCAGTTTTTAAATCATTACCACACTCAGAAAGCACCTGATATGCTTCTTCTTCAGGCACATCAAAGGTTTCTGATAGCGCTTTAATACTTTCCTGCACTGATGAAGGGGATAAACCTACAAGTTCCTCGGAAAGCTGTTTTTTAAGCTCCATATATTCATCTTCAGTCATTTCGATCCTTCTCATAACCATATCTCTCAGTGGACATGGTTTAGAAGGTTTACAACACCAAACTAATGATCCAAAACAGGTTCCTTCTCCGTATCCCAGTCTGGTTTTTTCTCCAAATTTCTCTTTGATTTTAATGTAATCTTGAGGTGTCAGCTTAGCATCTTCCAAAGCATACAAAACAGGACAGGGCTTAACTGGGGGACAGCAAAATGCTAATGCTCTTTTATCCCCTCCTCTGCATACATGTGATGGTGAATCTTCCCAAACCATTCTATTCCTCCGTAAGCATTTTCTTTTTCTCTGTGGGTGTAAGATCATCAACGATAGCTTGGGGATCTCCAACTTTAAGGATCTTTCCACCACGCATTAACCCTGCTCGGTCGCATACGTCCAGTACGAAGTCCATGTCGTGAGATATAATCAGGAATGTCTGATTAAGTTCTTCACGAGCTTTTCTTATGGAGTCTGTTACTTGGACTCGGGTTATGGGGTCCATGGTTCCGGTAGGTTCGTCTAATATGACTATGTTGGGTTCTTTAATTAGTACTTGGGCTAAAGCCACCCGGTGACGTTCTCCTCCACTTAATTCATCTGGATATTTGGTTAATAAGTTATTAGCATATTCTTCATCAAAACCAACCGCTTTTAGCACGTAAATAGCTTTCATCTTCGCGAATTCCGCTGGTAATTCCAGACTGATGGCCTCGGTAAGGTTTCCCAGTACATTTCTATGAGGATAAAGACTATACTCCTGATGCAGTATACCTAGATAAGGTTTCACTCTACCTCTTCCAGTGAATCCTTTCTCAGTCATATCAATCCAGTTATCCCCTAATTTAACCTCTATTTGACCGTTACTGGGATCGGTTAATCCGTATAATATTCTGGAAAGCGTTGTTTTACCGGCTCCGCTTAGACCAACTATTCCGAATATTTCTCCTTCATCTACTGTTAAGTTTATATCATCCACGGCCTTTACCACTCCTCTTTCAATAGAGTAATAGTATTTTTTCACGCCTTTCATTTGGATGATTGGTCCTCCGGTTTTGATTATTTCCCTTTTTTCTGGTAAGGGTACTTGGTCCAGGAATTTTTGCACTACTTCTTCTGGCCGGCCTTCTTGGATGATTTTTCCTTTGTCCAGCCAGATTACATGGTCGGATAGTTTTCTCATGACTTCTGGCCAGTGGCTGGTGATGACCATGGTGGTTCCC
>JAJFTX010000095.1 GCA_021372715.1 Methanobacterium sp.
ATACGATGCCCTGGAATTATTTTATTCCTATACTTCAAATAAAACTGTTAATAAAGGTATGTTCTTTATTGAAAAATTAAATCTATCTTTTATAGATGGTTTAATCTATACCAACGAGGAAAGATTGAAAATTTTCACCAAAAAAACCAGGATCGAAAGAAGATTGCAGGGAAATATAATCATCCTGCATAACTATCCTGAATTAGGACTAAACTCCGCCGATGAAAAAGAGGGAAAAAATAGCTTATATAAAGATAAAATCGTTTTTCAGTATAATGGCGGTGTAAAGGAAGATCGAAATCTTTTAAATATTTTAAAGGCCTTTAAAGAAATAGAAAATGATAAAATAATATTCTTGATTATAGGAAATCACCACACATCATATGGGGACGTTTTAAAAGAATACGTAAAGGAGAATGGATTGGAAAATATGGTCGACTTCCATGACTTCGTTCCCCTCTCAGATCTTCTTGAAATCCTCCAAAAAACACAGGTAGGTTTCGTACCCCTTCTAAAAGACAGCCTCAACAACTTAATACCTGAACCTAATAAGTTATACAATTACTTTGCAACCGAGAATCTGGCTGTGGTGGAGGATACACCATATCTTAAAATGATAGTAAGTGATGAAAATCTGGGATTAACCTGTGACTTTTCAAATATATCAGAAATAAAAAGGAATATTATATGGATACTTGAAAACCAAGATAAGGTTGAAATTATCATTAAACGAGCTCATCAAAAGTATTTAGACGAATATAACTGGAATAATCAGGAAAAAAATCTTATAAGATTATATGAAAGCATTAATGAATAAAAAAGCCTATGAGGACATAGTATAGCAGGATAAAAAAAAATGAAAATTCTGATCCTATTAGATTCACTGGCAGTGGGAGGTGGAGCAGAGCGAATATCCGCCACCCTAGGCGATGAACTAAGCCAGAAAGGAAATAATATTCAATACCTAACTTTCTGGGATAAGAATCCTAAATATAACTTTGAAGGCGAATATCATACACTGGACTGTCAAAACTCAAATAATAATATAATAAAACGGGGATATGATTTTTGGAAGAATTCCAGAAGCATAAAAAAATTGTGCAAAGAATTGGGAATAGAAACATTGATCTCGGTTGGTGAAAATGCCAATTTCCATGCGGTGTTAAGCAAAACACTTTTTGGAAATAGCTCACAAATAATTATATCACAGCATATCAATCCTTTAATTCATATAAACAGCAAATTAAAAGTCCAGATGATTAATTTTTTCTATAATAGGGCAGATAAAACCGTTTGCGTGTCTAAAGAAATTGAAAAATTACTCAACAACAATTTCGACATAAAAAACACCACCACCATCTACAACATGATTGATATAGAAAAGATAAACAAATTATCCCAGGAATCAATAGTGGAAGCTGATGAAAAACTCATGAATAAAACTATAGAATCATTATTTAACTTCATCAACCTGGGAAGCTTATACCAGCAAAAGGGACAGTGGTTTCTCATCAGAAGCTTTCGGAAAGTGATAAAAAAGCATCCTGAAGCAAGATTATTTATCATGGGAGAAGGCCCATTAAAAGAAGAGCTGGAAAATCTTATAAAAAAACTTGACCTGAAAAAGAACGTTTATCTTATGGGAAATAGAGAAAATGTTTTCCCCTACCTAAAAAATAGTGATTGTTTCGTTTTCAGTTCTCTCTGGGAAGGTTTTCCCATGACCATAATGGAAGCCCTATCCCTAAATCTTCCCATTATCTCAACAGACTGTATGACCGGCCCCCGGGAAGCCCTATGCCCTGAACTGAACCTGAAAGAGGAGATAACTTATCCATACTATGGAGAATACGGAATCCTCACCCACCCATTCACCAATGAACTAATATTCCAGGACATAGAAGAGGTTCCTCTGAACAGTTCAGAGGAATTAATAGCAGATTTGATGATAGAAATCATCGAAGACCCTAAAATAAGAGAAAAATATTCAAAAGGAAGTGAAATAGCCCAGAACTTCCATAAGGATAAAATAATAAAAAAATGGGAAACCATACTTTAGATGAATTTTAATAAGTACATTAAATTGTAATTACGAGTATAAATAACATTTTCAGATAATCAGGTGCTAATCCTATGTGTCATCCCAGCTGTATAGTTTTTGGAGCTATTAACTTAAAAAAGGAAGATGTAGAAGGTAAAAAAGTAATTGAAATAGGATCATACGATGTAAACGGTAGTATCCGTTCCATAATCGAGTCTTTAAATCCCGCAGAGTACATGGGGGTTGATTTAGAGGAAGGTCCTGGTGTTGACCGGGTCTGCTGTGCTGAGGAAATTATAAATTGTTTTCATGAAGAGGCTTTTGATGTGGTGATATCCACAGAGATGATAGAACATGTCAAAGATTGGAGAAAGGTAATTTCTAATATTAAGAAAATCTGTAAACCAGGGGGGATAATTCTCCTTACCACCCGTTCCTATGGTTTTCCTTTTCATCCCAGCCCCACAGATTTCTGGCGGTTTGAATATGAAGATATGGAAAGTATTTTCTCTGACTGTGAAATACTGGTTTTGGAGAAAGACAGAGAATTTCCTGGAGTTTTCATTAAAGTAAGAAAACCATTCAGATGGAAAGAAAAAGATCTTTCACATCACATGCTTTACAGTATGATCACCAATCGAAAGGAAACTGAAATAACAGATAAAAATTATAAAAACTGGCATTTCCGTAAGATCTATTGGAAAGAAAAAATAAAAATATCATCTGTAAACTTATTACGATTTTTTAGGTTTATTTAAATTCTTATTGCCATATCCATCTTTATTTTAATTAATTATTAGTTATCATAATTTCAGCATTTTAAACATTACAAACAAACTCCCTAGGAAATAACTGATAATCCAGGCATACCCCACTCCTAATATACCAAATTTGACCATTAAAAAATAGCTTAAACCCACTAATAGGGCGAATATAAGAAAACTGATTATAATCAGGTCTTTTATATTTTTACGAACTTTTTCTATGGAGAAATAAACCTGACAGATGGAATAGAAAAAGCTGGATATTATCATAACTCTTAAAAGTTCCAGTCCCTCAGTATAATCTTTCCCGAATAATCCCAGAATATACCCTCCAAAAACGAATATGAACAGGGCTAGAGGAACCAGAATAGAAAAAATGGCCAACAATGATTTTATAGTGTTTTTTCTTAATGATTCACCATGACTCCCCTCTACAAAGAGTGATGTGCTGAATGCTGCAGACACCATGAAAAGAAAGGAAGCTATGGTATATGCAATATAATAATATGCTGTTTGATTACTTCCCAGGACATTCAGGACAAGTATAGGTAATAAATAAATGGGAATGGTGATAAATAGTGAAAAGAAATAATTTCCAGCTGAAAAATGTAAAGATTCCCTAAGAAAATTCTTATCAATTCTTAAAATTCTCTCATCCGACGATTTTTCTATTATTCTATAAAGAATTATAAAGGAGAAGATTATTGCTATAACAGAAGATATACCAAACGAAAAGAATATTCCCAGTGTTCCTAAAAATGGCAGTAAAACCAGTAATACACGTAGATTCATCAATAAACTCTGAAATAAATAATATTTACTCTTTCTATATGCTATGAATGCATTAGCTGTGGGTGTGGTTAACGAAAACGCTACCAAAGATATGAAAAAGGCAAAAAGATTATTCTTAATCAACACTAAATCTGGAGACCACATATCAATCCCCAGAATGAAAATAATACCAAAAAGAATGGTTGCTATCATAATCACTATTGATGATGTGGTTAACATGGTGAATTTGTTCCTTTCAGGGAAAAATCGTATAATAGACTGATCAAGGCCTAAAAATGAAATTATAGCGATTAATCCTACGACTGATATTAAAGCAGTGTTTAAACCAACTTCCTGTTGATTATAAACCCTAGCAGCAATTATCCAAAAAATAAAACCAAAAATGGCACCAGAAATCAGAGTTAAAAGTATATAAAAAGAGTTACGATATAGAGGATCTTGTAGATGTGACTTAAATTCTTTTAAATTCCGGGGAATAGTTAAATCCACAAAAATCACTCTATTTATTTTAAAAAGGAAATCTATTATTTACTATTATCTTCTTCATCCTCTTTACTTTCTATATCCCTATTTTCTCTCATCAGAGCTATCTCCCGAACCAGATGGGTTATCTCCTGTTCCATATTTTCTAGGGTATTGTATATCCGAAAAATAAGATAAAAACTACCAATAAGCCCTAATATCAATACTACATCCAATCCCCGACCTATACCTGTTAAACTGGCAAAGTATCCTGTGGCAAGGGGATCTAAGGAAAGACCTATGAGAATAACCCAGATGATGCTCCATACAAAAAGCATTCCCAAAGACATTTTACTATCTCTGAACCTTAAAAATGAATAAATTATTCCTATTATTCCAATAATAATCCCTATATATTGATATAACATCATTGCCATTTTTTAACCCCTTAATGTTTCCGAATAAATCTATTACGATTATTTTTATTTACTTTAATACATACCTAATCATTCTCACCAATATCTTAAGGCCTACTTTAAGATTAGTCCCCTTAGAAAGAGCATAATCCGTGTATATAGTTTCTATGGGAACTTCTTCCATTTTAAGTTCCTTATGTTTGATCTCTCTGATTATTTCAGATGAAATACCGTATTCTCTCGATTCTACATCCAATGCTATGGCTGCTTTCCTGTTAAATGCTCTTAAACCTGACTGTGAATCTTTAACCCTGGATCCGTAAAATATCCAGGTGATGAGGTTCATCAACTGATTGGAAATCTTTTTCACAGGGGGCATGTCATTAAATTCTCTAGACCCAATTACCACATCTGCACGTCCCTGTATAATGGGCTGACATACCGGCAGGATGTCATCAGGATTATGTTGTCCATCAGCGTCAAAAGTCACCAGAATATCTGCTTTTTTCTGTAAACACGCTTCTATGCCTGTTTTTAGTGTAGCACCCAATCCTCTGTTTATTGGGTGGTGGTAAAGATATCCTCTTCCGGGGTTTTCTTTTATAATAGCTTTTGCTATCCTATAGGTTTCGTCTGTGGAGCCATCATCTACAATAACTATTTTCAAACCTTTTTTAAAGAGTTCCTTTAAAACTTTCCCCAGAATATTCTCTTCATTATAGGCAGGTACTATAACCCAAATCTCCTGATCAGATTGTGCAAACAATTGGGGTGAATTTTGTTTCTTTTGATTTTTTTTTTGCAAATGAATTCTCCAAAAGATTAATCTATCACCATTTATTATTGTCCATTTATTTAATAAATCTGTTTAATTATAAGATTTGAATATATTATTATGATTAATCGGAATTCAACCGTATGGTGAGTTCAGCCACTCTTTTTCCCAGATTTTTAGCAGTTACAATTCCATGTTCATCATGTTCAGCCTCCAAAGCAGCCCCACTTACTCCAGTTCCACCGTAATGAGCCATAGGTGCACCATCACCTACGATAATGGCATCCTGGATCAGTAGATATTCGTGTATTGCGGAGATAGTTGTCTCCTGGCCACCGTTTCTTGACGCTCCAACACTTATTGCTCCAGCCACTACATTTTTAAGTTTAAAGTCTGCTCTTAAGGGCCTGGTGCGGTCCATGAATATTTTCAACTGAGATGTGACGTTCCCAAAGTAAACTGGGCTGCCTATTATTAATCCCTGTGCTTCCTGGAGTTCATCGTTTATTTTACGCATATCATCATAAATAGCACATTCACCCGTGCTCTTACATATATCACAGGCTATACATGGTTCAATATCAACTTTTGACAGATTTATCACATCCGTATCTACACCTAATTCCTCTGCAGCTTTTAATGCTTTATCAATCAGCACTTCTGTATTACTTCCCTTTCTAGGGCTTCCTACTATTCCAATTATTTTTACCATATTAATCATACCCAGATAAAGTATTGAACTCAAAATAATATTATCAAATAATATATTTTCCCCAGTACTTTAAAAATATCATAAAAAATATCAATTTTTACTTCGGTAAGTTAAAAATATTAAAAAATATCAATAAATTCTCTCAGGTATCTTAAAAAAAATAAATAATTCTCTCAGTTACTATAAAAATCTTTTAAAAAAAATATCTGTAATCTAAAAAAAATATGAATATAATCATGACAAATGAAAAATACCAGGCTTTATCCATCCAGGATGAAATCCGAATCATTATAGAGAAATTCTTTCAGGATGAGAAAAATAGCAATATGCAATCCAGAAGCAATGCTAAAAATTCCTTAAAGAAGTATCTTATCGAAACTAGTGATGGTTCATACACATTTAAATCAAATAAATTCGATGGTAAGTCCGAGACCATGCATACTCATCATGGCGCAATAACCGAAGCCTGGGAGAAATTCATAAAACCATCTAAACTTGAAGGTAAAGATACTGTCAACATTCTGGACATTTGCAGTGGTATTGGCTACAATGCTGCCAGTTGCCTAGAATACTTAGATGATGATGTGGAAATAGACATGGATATGGTTGAAATATCCAAAGAAACACTAGCTCTGGCATTATTACTGGACAATCCCCTTAATTCATATAAATTAGTTAAAAAAGCAATAGAAGATAAATTATACGAAGAGGGATGGATCAAAATAAAAATGGTTGATGATGAAATTCCAGATAGGATTAATATCAAGCTCCATATAGAAGAAGCTAGAAATTATTTGAAAAATAATAAAGGAC
>JAJFTX010000120.1 GCA_021372715.1 Methanobacterium sp.
AATACTCCTCAAACAAAATCATACCCAACTTCGAAACCTACTTCCTATTCCTAAAAGACCCCAAAGTACCAAAAACAACAAACCAAATAGAAAACTACTTCCAAAAAACACTCCCAAAACACATTAAAAGGATAATGAAAATCCCTAAAGGCATAATGACAAGAATATGGCAAAGAAAAAAATTCTGGGACCAACGAAACCTCAAAACCACCTAACCCACAAAAACTTTACAGTACCACATAATGTCCTGTTTATACTTTTATATAGTATGAATTACGTACCAAATTATATAGATATATATTTGGTGACCCCAGAGTAAAAGAGCTATTCGAAAGCCGAAATCTCAAAGATGCTACCAGGAGTATTTAAAGAAGTCAATAGACCTACATTCTCACGTCTATCACCACCACTCCCTGAAATATGTCGTTACATACCTTTTTCTATACTCAAAGAAAGGATAAAAGAACTGGAATCAGTTGTAACATATCTGAAACCGGAATTCCTTGAGGAAATATCAGAATCCTGTGAAGTAGAAGAAATTTAAATTAATGGGGGATAATTTTGGATAATACAGTCAAAATATTAATAATAGTTGTGATAATCCTTGTTGGTGCATTAGGGTTAGCAGGTGGTTTTATTTTACAAGGACAGTTTATGAATAAAAATTCTACTGTTAATCAAAGTAACACAACTGTAAATACTACAAATAACAATACAACACAAAGTAGCAATCAATCAAATAATCAACAATCCGGGTTTATAAGTGAGAGCCAGGCAATAAGCATAGCCCAATCTGCCGTGCCGGAAGATACACGCTTTTTTATAATAACTTCGCCGACTCCTGATTATCCTTACTATCAAGTGGGCACCGACTTCAGTTACGGCCATCCTGACGGACATGTTACAATCGATGCCGTTACTGGTGAGGTAGTACAAATAAAGCATGGCTTGAGTCCCCCATGAGTGTGGCCTGTGATTTTAGGCCGTACCGATGAGTTAGTACAAGTAACGCATGGTTTTGGGTGAAAATTTATGGCAATCTATTATTAGTCAAAAAAGACCACAGTCCAAGTGAAGGAACGCTCGCCAAGGCATGGAGTTTGGATAAGGGCTTACTGGAAGAATACCAGGAAAAATTGAAGGATTCAGAGCTATATTCAGGTCATTACGCAGGATGAACTCTAAAAATCGTCACAGAAATCCTTTAATTGAGCTGTGGATAGCTACTTATTAAAATTCATTCTATAGACTTTAGCTGTGTATTTTCCAAAATCAGTCCACCATATTTCTCCTGCGTTTTTAACCAGTCATCTTCATTTATTATCAATTAAATTATAATAATACGGGGATATTTAATGAGTATTGAATTAAAAAAACAGATAAAAGATCATTTCCTCCTTTATATCATTAAACTTTTTTGTAATAATTTTTTCATGGAAGTTATATCAAAACTTATCTAAATACCAAATAATTTTTATATTATGGGCTGGATTATTGCAATAATAGGGGCACTAGTTTATATGGGTATAACGAAGGCCGCAGCTGGATTAAAGGAGACGAAGGAGAAAAGTTAGTTTCATTATGCCTGGAAGATCTCCCTGCAGGTTATTTTGTCTTTAATGATGTGACCATACCGGGTGGTAAAGGTAACTTCGATCATGTAATAATTGGGCCTACTGGGATATTTTTAATAGAAACTAAGAATTATTCTGGTTTCTTTAAGATATACGGGGATGACTGGTATAGTCGCTCTTCAGGTCAAAAAATGAAGAGAAACCCTGGTAATCAGGTTAGATTAAATGCTTTAAATTTGAGTAAATTTCTAAATAAGAAATTAGGTAGAAAAATTTGGGTCACAGGTGTAGTAGCTCTTATAAAAAACAATTTTAAGATAATCAAGAAGCCCAAATATTACTCTGTTGTGGGAGCAGGGGATTTAAATCAGTTTATATTGAGAAACAATAATAAAATTGATAAAGAATCTGTAAATAACATAGTTAATTTAATGCAGGATTATTCTACTGAAATTTATTATAAAAAAGAAGATGTTGAATTAGAGTAATTTGAATTAAACTAATTAAAAGCATTCGATTTTAGAGATTAATACTAATAATTTTTAAAACAGAATTCATGTGTAAATTTAGCACCAGGGCATGATAGTAGTGTTGCTATAAAATTTTCACTAGTTTCTACGGCCCAACGAGCAAAATCACAGTTTGTTACTTTTCCAAGCTGTAAAGCTTTTTCATCATGTGGTTTAAGATGTACTAAGTACCTGATATCCCATTTTCATAAATAATATTTTCAATAGTTGTTCAAATTGTAAACCATTAAAATTATCTGTATCTTCAATAATGATAATATTACTTGCTTTTAAAGGGTTTAATTTCTCTTTTTCAAGGGTATTTATTTTATCCATTACTCGTTTAATTTTTCTTATCAACTTTATCCTAACTTTATTATTCTGATCATAATAAAGAGCTTTTTTATAAGAAAATAAGGCATTTTCATATTCTTCTAGAGCAAAAAAAGAATTCCCAAGTTTCATCCATAATATTTTGTTATATTCCATTGTCAATTATTTTTTTATAACAAGTAATAGCAGAAGAAAATTCTTTTTTTTTCATAAAAAGAATCCCCATATCCCATTAATTTACCAGAACTATTTAAATTAAGAATATCTTCACTTAAGGCATCATCAGTCGGATTAACTTGTAAAAAGGGTTTACCACCATTACAGCAAAATTTAGAGTGTGGAAGATTTTTAAAATTACAATTACTACAAAAAAAGTCTAAGTTTGTAATCTCCTCTTTGGGCTGAATAATTTTCCTCACCCTACAATATATACAATCTTTATTAATTTATAATAATTTCATAATTTATCAATTTCACTTTAAATTTATAAAAACCAATTATAAATAAAATTATAATTATTGTGATGAAAATAGCAATAAGATAAGGAATATAACTTATATGAATCATAATGTTTTATTAGAAGGGGATATTAATGGGGAACTTTCAAGAAAAAGTGACATTTATATGGGATCTTGCAGACCTTTTAAGAGGATCCTATAAGCGAAATGAATATCAAAAGGTCATATTACCCTTTACTGTTTTAAAAAGATTTGATAGTGTATTAAAATACTCTAAACCTGCTGTCCTTGAGGCATATAATAAGTTTAATGATAGTATTGAGAATTTAGATCCTATTCTTCAGGGTGCAGCTGTGGATAAAGAAGGACATGAATTAGGCTTTTATAATTATTCTGAATATGATTTTAAATCTCTTATAGAGGATCCAGATCATATTGAAGAAAATTTAATGCATTACTTGGATTCTTTCAGTCCTAATGTTCAGGATATTTTTGATAATTTCTATATAAAAAACCATATCAGTCGTCTATCTAAAGCCAATCTATTATATTTATTAATTAAGAAATTCACTGAATCTAAGGTGGATTTACATCCGGATAAAGTTTCTAATCATGAAATGGGAACTATTTTTGAGGAACTTATACGTAAATTTTCTGAACAATCCAATGAGGAAGCTGGAGAGCACTTCACACCCCGAGATGTTGTTAAACTAATGACAAATTTAATTTTTATTGAGAATGGCATCCATTTAAAACAGGAAAATTTAATCAAAAAAATATATGACCCTGCCTGTGGAACTGGAGGAATGCTCACCAGCTGCAAAAATTACATAAGAGAATTAAATAACTCAGTTACTGCAGTATTATATGGACAGGAAGTAAATGAAGAAATTTACGCTATCTGTAAAGCAGATATGTTAATAAAGGGAGAAAATTCCGATAACATCAAAGGACCTTCTTCAACATTATCAGATGACCAGTTACCAGATGATCACTTCGACTTCATGATCTCCAATCCACCCTATGGCCGTAAATGGGAGCAGGATAAAGAAGCTGTAGATAAAGAAGCTGAACGTGGATTTGATGGTCGATTTGGAGCGGGAACACCCAGAATCAATGATGGACAATTACTATTTTTAGAACACATGCTCTCCAAAATGAAAACAGATGAAAAATCCAGAATAGCCGTTATCACCAATGGATCACCACTTTTTACAGGTGATGCAGGATCTGGAGAAAGCAACATCAGAAAATGGATCATCGAAAACGATTACCTGGAGGCAATAATTGGTTTACCAGATCAACTATTTTACAACACAGGCATCAGAACTTACATCTGGGTTTTAACCAATGAAAAACCCAAAGAACGTTTAGGAAAGATACAGTTAGTTGATGCTTCCACCAAATACGTGAAGATGAGAAAAAGCCTGGGAAATAAGAGACATCAGCTCTCCAGTGAAAATATACAGGATATTTTAAATTTATATGAAAAATTTGAGGAAAATGATGAGATAAAAATCTTCGATAATGAAGATTTCGGCTACACCAAAGTAACTGTGGAACGACCATTACAACTGAATTTTAAGGTAACTGATGAACGATTAGAAAATCTTTACGCTGTTAATGCTTATTCAAAGTTAGCTAAAAGCAAGAGCAAAGATCCAGAATTAAAACTCAAAGAAGAAGCAGAAGGAAAGAAAAAACAGGAAGAAATCATACAAGCACTCAAACAAATCAACACTACCTACACTAAATGGGATGAATTCGAAAAACAAATCAAAAAAGCCTTGAACCAGTTCAAAATATCACCAGCATTTACTAAAAACATCATCCTGGCACTATCCGAACACGATGACAAAGCAGACTATGTAACCGATGCCAAAGGAAAGAAAAAACCAGACGGAAAACTCAGAGATACAGAGAAGATACCCTTAAAGGAAAATATAGATGAATACTTCAAAAGAGAAGTCTTACCATACTACCATGATGCATGGATGGACCGCAAAAAGGACAAAATCGGTTATGAGATAAACTTCACCCAATACTTCTACAAATACGAACCACCAAGACCCTTAGAAGAAATTGAAAAAGACATAAAGAAAGTTACCGCTGAGATACAGGAACTCATAAAGGAGGACATGGATGAAACTTAAACCTTATCCCGAATATAAGGATTCTGCGGTGGAGTGGATTGGTAACATTCCGGAAGATTGGAAAATTAGAAAATTAAAACATTTCACAGAAAATCTTGATGGTAAAAGAATACCAATTAGCGCTGAACAAAGAATGCCTGGAAATATACCTTATTATGGAGCTACAGGTATAGTTGATTATGTTGATGATTTTATTTTTAATGAAGAACTTCTTTTAGTAGGGGAAGATGGTGCCCCTTTTTTTGATAAGTTAAAAGATGTAGCATTTTTGATTAAAGGAAAGACATGGGTAAATAATCATGCCCATGTATTGAGAGTATTAAAAAAGACCAATAGCAAATTACTAATGCATCAGTTAAATCAAACAGATTATTCCTTTTTTATAAAAGGCAGTACAAGAGACAAACTTAATCAAGAACAACTAAAAGAAATTCCTATTATTGAACCTCCTGAAGATACACAAGCAAAAATTATATCATTTTTAGATAAAAAAACCTCAGAAATTGATTTAATAATCGAAAAAGACACTCAACTCATTGAACTTCTCAAGGAAAAAAGAACTGCCCTGATAAATCATGTGGTGACCAAGGGACTGGACCCCACTGTGAAGATGAAGGATTCCGGGGTGGAATGGGTTGGTGAGATACCTGAAGATTGGGATGCTAGAAAATTGAAATTATTTGTTTCAAAGATTGGCAGTGGCGTAACTCCAAAGGGGGGAGCTTCAGTGTATGTAGAAGAAGGTATAGCACTATTACGAAGTCAAAATGTTCATTTTGATGGATTAAGACTAAAAAATGTATCTTACATAACTGAAGAGATAAATAAAACAATGTTAAATTCAGTTGTTAAAAATAAAGATGTTTTGCTAAATATAACTGGTGCATCAATTGGTAGATGTACTTATTTTGAAAATCAAGTTGATAAAGCAAACGTAAATCAGCATGTATGTATTATAAGACCAGAAAAAATCTATTATAAATTTTTAAATTATGTTTTGATGTCGGATGTAGGACAAGATCAAATATTTTCAACTCAAATGGGTTCTTCAAGAGAGGGAGTAAACTTTGAACAAATTGGAAATTTCATAATAACTTATCCTCCTTATGAACAACAAAAAGATATTGCAGACTATTTAGAGGAATCAACCAAAAAAATTGATTTAACTATCCAAAAAATAGAAGAAAATATTGATTTACTTGAAGAATACAAAAAATCCCTCATCCACCACGTAGTCACAGGTAAGGTAGATGTTCGGGAGGTGGCTGTATGACTGCTGATACTTCAGAAAAACGGTTCCAGGAGGACATAATAGCTCATTTGGAGAGTACAGGTTACCTTAGAAGGAATACCCATAAACATTATGAAAAAGCATCTTGCCTGGATCCTGAGTTAACCTTAAAATTCATTCAGGATACGCAACCTAAAGAGTGGAAGAAATGGCAGCGGATTTATGGTGGTAAAGCTGAACAAAAGTTCTTCTTCCGTTTAGTCTCTGAGATAGAAAATAAAGGCACCATCCATGTTTTGAGGAATGGATTTAAAGATGCTGGTTGTTATTTTGATTTATTCTATCCTCAACCTAATAATAACAAGAATCCTGATCATTT
>JAJFTX010000149.1 GCA_021372715.1 Methanobacterium sp.
TGGAGAAAAGTTCTATGATCAGCGTATATTTATGCTCCTTTTGAATCTCGATTTCCATGATGCGGTCAAAATGATGCTGGCGTACCTGGATTACTGTACCTCCATTGAGGTATTTTCTAAGGAGCATGGGAAAACTAGGGGGAACTTTAGGATTAAGGGGAGGATAATTGGTTATATGAACTCTCACCCCTGCCTGGAATATAACATCTCTCCGGCCAAATCCGGGGACATGGAATCTTATTAAAACTGTATCTTTGCTGGGTTGATATGCTTTCTGAAAGCGGGCGTCCTTCAGTAATTTGGTCAACTCACTGGAAACTGTATAGATATCAACATTGGACATGGCTTTCATGGGTGTACCCTCAGAATATTATATATGGTTAATCATAAATTAATTAAATTGGAGGAAAAAAATATGGAAATTGAGTTTAAATTAACAGGATTACACGTGGTAACTGCTATAATTTCTGGTTATCTTTCATTTGTTATTGCCTCTGGAGCAATCGGAGGTATTGGTAAAAACGAAGTTTTAGCTGTTTTAGTGGGTGTGGTGATTCTCTACTTAACTGGTAAAATGTCAGAAAGACTGTTTGGTAAGGAAGCGGTTGGTGGCATTAAAGGATGGCTATGGAGCGGTATAGTGCCTTTTGTTTTCATCTGGGTCGTCTTTTGGACTCTGTTTTTAAATTATTAACTTGAAATTCTTTATTTTTATTTCTTAATTTTTTTTATATTGAAAAAATTTAATGGTAAATATTATTTTTTTCTATCCTACTCCATAGAAAATCCATATGAAGGCGAATAGTAATGCCAGTATAAATACTAGGGGTGCGAATACTTTGCTTACGGCGATTATGGAGCTTATGGTGGTTACTAGTTCTGTGGCGTGTGTGGGGCCTAATGTTTTTATATCATCTATCTCGGCGACTTTAAGCCCGACTTGCACGGTTTCCAGGTCTTCTATGGCGGCTTTTGTACTTTCTAGGATGGTTTCTATGATTTCGCTTTGCATTTTCTTTCCGACGGGGTTATGACCTCCGGAGAGGGTGTTAACGTAGTGCGTGTCTGTGGTCATTACCTCGGCATCGTCCACTCCCAATGATTTAACTGCCTCTAATATTTTCTCTCTGAAGCCAATGACCATGTTGTTGGAGTCCAGTAGTATGTAGGCTGTTTTTTGTTTTTCACCTATATCTATCACCATCACTTTAACTCCACTTTGCCCCACTCCCTGTTCCTTGGAGAAGTCATCCATAGGATCGAAGTTGCAGCCGACTCTTATGGTTTCCTGCTTCGTGGGTTTCTCTATTTTATCCACGGCACCTAATAGTTGGAAAACTTCCTTATTACCAGGAAGGATTCTACTATCGGCCAGGAAACTATTATGACAATCAACCATCAAAACATCTTTGGCTGGGGAGGCCTTCGCTGCGTTCATCACAGCCAGCCCTACACCGAAATCTATATCATCAAAGCCCACTGGTGAAAAAGTCACCAGTAAAACCAGGTCATCGCCGAAATATTGGTATCCTAATTTTGCATTCTCGTTTTCTGTTCTCTGGAAGAGAGAGGCGTGATCGGTGTATGTCATGTTTTCCAGAGCATTATTAACGGCGGTTTCTATTTTATCGATTTCCTTAGAAGCTACTGGATTAAAATCATGGGTGGATGGTCCATGAGAGACCATAGTGAAGGTTTCAAATCTTTTACCCAGTATGGTGGGCATATTACCTCCACCTATCTCACCTACGGGGCCAGGATGTACGCTGGGTGCTAAAAATATTGCTTTGACACCGTTTTTTCCCTTGAAACACATTACACCCACCAGTGTTTTTATGGATTCTCCCATATCTTCAAAGGCTCCTTCCATGGCCTGTGAACCTTCACTTATATGGGAAATGAACAGGCTTAAAAGTTCCAATCCACCCACACCCAGGTTTTTTCGCATAGGAGATTCTATAACCACTACAAAGGAGAATATGGCGATAACCAATATGAGAGAGGCTATTACTATCTTCAATAGAACTGCTATTACACTGAATTCTCCTAAATTGGTGGTGATGCTGGTGAGAAATACGATAACCATGACCATACTCAGGATCAATGCTGGTTGAGTTAAGGCGATGATCACCGATGCTAATAGACGCACATTCTTAGTACCCCATAATATCATGGTCCTGAAGGCGAATATAATGGCACAGCCATAGATAAGAGCGTCTATGGTGAAACTGTAGAAGGTGAGATGGGAGACCAGACTGCCGATTAAATAGATAAGGGCCACTATGATCATGGATATCAGGGCCAGAAACATGGACTGTTTCATCTTTATAAATTTTCCTTCCAGCATGTTGACCATGGTGGTGGTTATGGCTCCGGCCATGATGGACATGGCACCGAATATTAAAAATCCAATGGAACCCCCATAGAGTATAGTGCTTAGAAGGGACTGGTTAGCCCCAGGTTCGATGAAACCAGCTATTATCCCGGTTATGAAGCTGATGATTATGATGATGAAGACCGAGATATGGGTAACTGGAAGAGTAACCATGTACTTGGTGAGACTCATTATACTATCCATAGCAGACATATTATTCCTCAAATTTTAATAATAAATATAATTAAACGTTGTTCAATAATAAAAGAACAGTTATCATAAGTAGAAGATCTATCTATTTAAAAATTACTTTAACTGCGGTTATCATATCATAATTTACATATTTTAAGCTAGATATCTACCATCATATAGTCTTTATAGTATATAAGAGTCTTTATATTTTTATAGATTTATATAATATCAACAAAGGAAGTAAAGGCATGGATGTAAAACTAAAAACACCTCTTTTAAAGGAGGATACAGCTAAATTAAGTATAGGAGACACTGTTTACATATCAGGTACCATTTATACTGCCCGGGACAGTGCACATAAAAGAATGGTGGAAGAAGGTAATCCTGTGGATCTGGAAGGGGCTGTAATATTTCATGCTGGTCCCATCATAGAGGAGAATGGGGATGATTATAAGATGGTGGCTGTAGGCCCCACCACCAGCACCCGGATGAATAACTATCAAGCGGAGGTTATTGATCGAGGAGTGAAGGTGGTGATAGGTAAAGGGGGAATGGATGAACAAACTCAAGCAGCTCTTAAAAGAAATGGGGCGGTGTTCCTCAGTGCAGTGGGAGGTTGCGCTGCCTTATATGTTAAATCAGTGGTTAAAGTAAAGAACGTATACTGGATCGATCTGGGTGTTCCTGAAGCCATATGGGAACTGGAAGTAAAGGATTTCGGACCTCTCTTTGTGACCATGGACTCCCATGGTGGAAATCTCTATGAACAAGTTAGAAAAAAAGTATCCCCTTAAGGGATTCATGGACACTCATCTGCACACCGCACCCGATATTCAGCCAAGACTTCTAACAGATCTTGAAGCGGCAGAAGCAGCTCTAAAAGAGAAGATGAGGGCTATTGTCATAAAATCCCATGTAGAACCCACATCGGGGAGAGCGGCAATAACTCAACAGGCAACAGGTATGAAAGTCTTTGGAGGGGTGTGTTTAAACAGTAATGTGGGTGGCCTGAATGTGGATGCGGTTAAAACAGCCGCAGCACTGGGTGGAAAGATTATATGGCTTCCTACTATTTCAAAATATATGTTTAAAGAGTCCCTGGAGGATATATTAACCATAATAGCGGAAAATGATCTCATCTTGGCCACTGGACATCTCAGTGTACCGGAGATCTTCCAGGTTTTGGATCTGGCAAAAAGCTCTCAGGTAAAGAATATCATAATCAACCATCCTCTCACCAGAGTTGTGGGGGCCAGTCTGGATGAACAGAAGGAAATGTCCCGGACAGCCTTTCTGGAGCACTGTTATGTGGCCTGCCTTCCCCGACATGATCAACTGGATCCGCAGATGATAGCCCAGGCCATTAAAGAAATAGGGCCCCGTAAATGTATTCTGGCCACTGATTTAGGGCAGAGACATAACATGCATCCTGTGGAGGGTTTTAAATTATATATCAATACTATGATGGAATACGGGGTCTCCTGGAAGGATATTAAAACTATGTGTATCAGAAATCCCTACCAATTATTCTTCTAATCCTCCATACTAGTCCATTTTAAGCCTTCATACGGGTTCTTATCTCTTATAAATCTATTATGTTGATTTTCTAATTTTGATAGTAATTAATATAAGGGTTATCATTCAAAATATTATAGTAAATTCATTTTAAGATCAGGGTGTGTTAAGTGTCCAATCCTAAGGTGTTGATCATTGAAGATGATGCCATCACTGCACTGGAACTAAAAACTAAATTGGAACTATGGGGGTATGACGTTCCTGCTGTGGCCAGTTATGGTAAAGAAGCTATTGATATGGTGGAAAATATTGATATCGATCTTATATTAGCTGATATCGTTATTAAGGGGGATATGGATGGTATTGATGCAGTGGATAAGATTTCTGAATTTACCGACGCCCCGGTATTGTATATCACAGCCCATGCAGATGATGCTACCTTTAAACGGGCTAAACGTACCAAACCTTATGGATACGTGTTTAAACCATTCAATGATCAGGAGCTTAAATTCAATATTGAAATAGCTCTCAATAAAAGCGGATCACAATTCGATATTAAGGATTTAAAGGATCAAAAAGAACGTTTAAAAGTAATCAACAATTTCATTTTAAGCTCTACACCTGCATTAACTTCCAGTGTCCATATAGAAGATACTGCTGCTTTTTTAACAGCATTCGCCAGGATGTTTGAGGATAATGTGAAACCCTACATGGAAGAAGAAGTAGATCTAAACGAGGAGGATCCGGAAGAGCTGTTCTATAATTATCTTAATTGGATATCCCTGTTCTTTAAGAATCTGGGTTATAAATCAGAAGTAGGTGAAGATGAGTTTAAAATATCCCATTGTATATGGGGAAATAGTACCATGGAAAATAAGATATTCTGTTTAATGTGCCATGCCATGGCTGATCTGACCTTTAAATGGATAAACATAGCTGGTTGGATGGAACAGGAGATTAAAGTAGGAGTGAATCCTTCGGTTTGTCATTTCAGATACTGGTTCACCGAATAATAATATTAAATAATTTTTGATGATTATTTACCCAGATATTCTATATTTAAGCGTAGTTTCATCCTTTTTATATGTTGATGAATAACTATTTATGTCACCCTGAATTTATAACCAAAAAAGATTACCAATAAACAGATTTAGGTAATCTTTAAAAGCTACTTAATATTATTATAGATGAGTAAACTTTTAGGGGATTAGTAAAAATATTGACGGTGTTATTATGACCAAAACTGATAAGTCAAAATTAATCAAAGATGAACTCCAGTCACGGATGGAACAGTTTAAAGAAGCTCTGAATGATGAAAATAAAAGAATTGAACTGGAAAACAGCATACTCGGATCTGAAGTACTCATTAGATTTGAAGTTTTCTTCCCATCCGGTAAGCCAGGAAAGTTTTCAGATGGTCTTTTCCTATATATGAATGATTCTGGTGAAATTGTTGATTCTGAATATTATATTAGGGATGCAGATGATCTTACCATAGCTGGATTAGAAACAGAAGATTTTAACATAGTTAAAGAGCTGTTTAAGGGTTCTTTTTCATTGGAGATCGAATAGGTGATCTTCGTTTAAATAGTTGAAATATTCATGAGCCACAGCATATAATTTTAAATTTTACAACAAAAGCCATATATTAGGGTATTTATTACTAAATATGGTTTTTGTAAAGATTATATAGTTCCTCAGCCCATAAAATAATACATAACATTATAAAATTAAACTAAAGATCAGGCCATCACCACTCTCGGAAAAATAAACCCCTACCAACGATTATAATTGTACAATCCATCGATAATATTGATAATATTTTAAACAGGGCGATATTTTTACCCGGAAATAATTTTTCATTATAAAGTGATGATATAAGCCTTTTTTTTGTTTACAACCATAGTAACGATTATAATGGAGGATTTAAATGCGTAGTTTTGAAAGATTAAGTTCTTTAAAGGATTACATACCTCTTAGGAGGGGAGAATCCGCAGGAAAGAACATAGGCCTATTAGTTGATGGGCCTAACATGTTAAGAAAAGAATTCAGCCTTAATCTTGATTTAGTAAGAAAGATAATATCAGAATATGGTAATATGAGGGTGGGTAAAGTCCTGTTAAACCAATACGCCTCAGATAAACTCATAGAGGCCATAGTAAATCAAGGATTTACTCCCATTGTGGTAGCAGGTGATACCGATGTTTACATGGCGGTTGAAGCAATGGAACTCATATACAATCCAAATATTGATATTATAGCATTAATGACTCGTGATGCTGATTTCTTACCCATAGTTAACAAAGCCAAAGAAAACGGTAAAGAAACAATAGTTATTGGAGCAGAACCAGGATTCAGTGCAGCTCTACAAAACTCAGCAGATAACGCCATCGTATTACGAGCAGATAACCATAAAGCAGAAGAAGTCCAGTAACAACCATCCCCTCTTTTTTTAAATAAATATTCATAAAAGATTAAAGGTCTAATAATATGCTTTTAAATTCCCCTCTCCAAGAATCAAAAAGAAGGGAAGCAGCACTTAAAATCATAGATTCAAAGATAAAAAACAAGGACCGGACGCATCTATACGATCTCACCGGCCTCTCAGGAGGATTCCCCCTTAAAAAAGAGGATATAGAACTCCTGGAAACTTATGCCGGACCAGCTATTTTTGAAGAAAAACTACAACCATTAGGATTAGAACATCTAGGCGGAGAGAAAGTACTGGCACTCAACCGAACCAGCTCCGGGATACTGGCAACCATACTGGCACTGGTAAAATCCAAGGACCAAGTAGTACACTACCTACCACAATTACCATCCCATCCCATCATCCCCCGAAGTTTAAAACTAATAGATGCCCAATATACTGAATATGACCACATAGAAGATTTTAAAATCACTGATAAAACCGTCCTGACCATCATCACCGGCTCCACCATGGACCATCAGATCATAAGAAAAGAAGATTTCCTGAAGGTGGTAGAAATATCCCATGACCAAAATATCCCCGTACTGGTCGATGATGCTTCCGGAGCCCGGCTGAGAACCATACTCTACGAACAACCCAGAGCAATGGATATGGGGGCGGATATAGTAATAACCAGCACAGACAAACTAATGGAAGGCCCCAGAGGGGGGTTGATGTCTGGAAAAGAAGGATTAATTGATCTGATAAAATCAAAGGCTTATCAGTATGGATTGGAAGCACAGCCACCGTTAATCGCGGGTATGGTAAGAGCTCTGGAACAATTCAGTCCGGAAAGAATAATAAAATCACAGGAAAAAAAAGAGGAAATATTCCAACAATTAAAAAAGGATTTCCAGGGCATAAGTAAAACACCAACCGGGGTGATGCTTAAAGAAGAGGATCTAATGAGAGAAATAGAGTACCTGGATAAAAGAACCTCTCTAGATAGCAAAGAAGCTGCCCAGATCATGGCCATGATACTCTTACGAGAACATGATATCATAACCATACCCGCAGTGGGTATGCCGGGAGCCTCATCAACCCTTAGATTGGACATGGCATCTAAAGATGCTGAGAGAGTTGATGTTGATCATCTAACCCAGGCTTTTCACGATGCCTTCGGAAAACTAACCGATGTACTAGCTGATGAGCAAACCTGTAGAGATATTCTCTTCAACTGATTAATTCTAATAAATTCGTTTTATTAAATTTAGGAATTATAACATGATCGAAATAGACGGATCCTATGGAGAAGGAGGCGGAGCGCTTCTTAGAATATCCGCAGCTCTATCAGCAATAACCGGAAGATCAATTAAGGTAACCAATATACGGGTCCGAAGACCTAAACCGGGTCTAATGCCCCAGCACTTAACCACCCTATTATCTATGGCCCAACTATGCCAGGCCTGCCATGATGGATTAAGATTAGGATCAACTGAAATCATCTTCCAACCCCAAGAAATAGTCGGGGGTGATTATGAGGTGGATATAGGCACAGCCGGCAGTGTTACTTTGGCCTTGCAGTGTTTGATGATTCCAGCTGCCTTTGCCAGCACCCCGGTTAACCTAACCTTGAAGGGAGGGACCGATGTTCCCTGGTCACCTCCAGTTGATTATTTCATTAAGGTGACCTTGCCCATTTTAAAGTCCCTGGGCTATGAATCCCCAGCCCATCTCATTCAGAGAGGACACTATCCTCGGGGTGGGGGTGTCTTAAAAGTTGAAATCAATCCTATAAATAAAATCAAACCATTTAAACTAATAGATTTAGAATTTGATAAAATTAAAGGCATATCCCATGCAGTGAAACTTCCCAGACATGTTGCAGAAAGACAGGCCAAAAAAGCAGCTGAAACACTCCATGAAAATGATTTAATAGCGGATATTGAAATTCAAAATTCAAATAGAGCATTAGGAGCAGGTTCGGGGATTGTATTATGGACAGAGGGAAAATACAGAATCGGAGCCAGTGCCCTGGGAAAACCCGGTAAAAGAGCTGAACTTGTGGGAGAAGAAGCTGCCCAGGAATTATTATACCACCTATCCAGGAATGCAGCATTAGATCGTTATATGGGTGATCAGATAATACCCTACATGGCCCTGGCCGGTAATTCACAGGTGAAAACTGCAGAACTCACCCAACACACCTGCACTAATATCCACGTGGCAGAGATACTCACCGGTAAAAAATTCCAAGTGGAAGGTGAACTGGGAGGATCTGCTATTATCACAGTGGATTAATAATGATTGGAGGATATTTCTGTTGTTAAAGTGGATAGTGTGATGTTAAAAATCTGTTTAATTTGTCTGTTATTTATTACTCCCTAATTCGATATTTCTAGCGGATGATCTGGATTTCCCGCCAGCCTGTCCAGTCTATCAGGGTATTACCACTGATTATATCAGCACTTATCAAAAACAGGTTATCATCATCAAAGGCGGATTGTGGTAGTTTCATGATTAAATCGTTTTCTGATATTTTTAGTTCTGGATGGCCATCCTGGAAGCTGTTTTGATTATATTTTTCATAGTAAGCGGTTCCATTATGGATTTTAATATCTATTCTTTTCAAATTTTCATCATCCAGATATAGGATATGTACTTCATACCAGGCTTCTAATGATAGGTTATTCTTGGTTTTTATGGATATCCAGGCATTACCATCATCCATTTGAAATCCCACGGCGGTTATCTCTCTGCTTCTTATGGATCCTTTTCCTTTTTCAAACTTCTTAGGTTCTTTTATAACCGTTTGGGGGGGATTGGAGAAGTTCAGTGATTGATTGGTGGGGCTGGCTTTAATCAGGGGAGCGATGGCGAAAATCTCATTTTTCCTGATGAAAGAGCGGATATAGGAGTCTGTATTTATCTGTGAAGGATAGCTTCCGATGGCTGCTTCTTTCAGCCGTTCCTGATACTGATCCAGGGGAAACAGTACGAATTTATAGTTTATGTAGGTTAACTCTGGGGGTGGTAGTAGATAAGCTTCCGGGGTATAAGTGCGGGGAGATGGCCAGTGAGGGGGGTCATGGACTATATAGGTATATCCGCTTCCATTATAATTTGTCTGGGCCATGACATATTCAGTGAATGCGTTCCCTGCCCAGTGATCTATCTGTTCATCTTCTGAGTCGGGATAAAATATAATGGTTGGCTGGAAGTTGCTCATTATCTCGGCTAAATTGTGGTAGAGGTTGGTTCCACTGTAAGTGGCGTTTTTCTGATAGGAATAGGTATAATTTGCATTGTTTGTGGTGTTATTTACTTTATAGGGATTGTTAGATTCCCAGTTTTTGGTTAGTAGACTGGGTAATGATCCATCTGGATAACCCAGGAATATGATATTATCTGGGTTAACGCCCAGGATTTTCATGGCAGCTATACTCTCATCATGTCTGGTGACAGCTGAGGATCCTAGATAGCCGTCGGTTAAAACCACGATTTTAAGGGGTATATTATGTTCTATACAGTAGCTGATTACACCGGCGCTGGCAATTGATTCATCATCTGGATGGACAGCGATGATTAAAACCCGGTCTTCAGATTGTATAAGACTCTTGTTTATATTTTTACCAGGTTTAATAGGATAATTACCTGAGGATAATGAAATAAAGGCTATACTAATTATTATAACTAATAATGCTATTATATATCTCTTTTTAAGCATAAATATCCCTTATTGATTATAGAATATTGATAAGGCCTGGTTGAATTGTATATAATTAGTAGATAAAAGTATCAAATAAGGATTGTTGTTAAAGATCAATTCCATATAGAAAATAATAATTGGAGAGTTATCTTTAATATCATTCCTTCTTGGTATGGATGCATTCTCCGGAGATTATCTTGCGCAGGGATCCGTCATCCATTTCTAATATAAGTTTTCCGTCTTTATTCACACCTACGGCTTCTCCGTATACGGTTCGTCCTTTCTTATGCACTTCCACATAGGTTCCTATGGTGCTGGATAGTCTGCGCCATTGTTTGAGTATGTCTCGGAAGTTGCCTTCTTTAAATTCCCCGTAATAATATTCGAATCTTTGAAGGAATCTCTGAACCAGTTCAGCTCCTTTTATCTCCCTATCTAGTTCTGCTTTTAGTGATGTGGCCCCACCACGTATTTCAGGGGGGAATATGTTTATATCCATATTCAGGTCAATTCCAATTCCCACCAGAGCATAGTCTACAATGCCCCCGTCAGTTTTTACTTCGGTGAGTATTCCAGAGACTTTTTTATCTCCTATTAATATGTCATTGGGCCATTTTATTCCAATATCTAAACCACATTCCTGATCCAATGTTTCGGCCACGGCTACTCCGGCTACCAGTGTTAGTTGGGGTGCTTTGTTAGGTTCCACGTCGGGGCGGAGGATTATGGTCATCCATACACCTCCAGATGGTGAAATCCATTTCTTACCCCTCCTACCTTTACCACTACGCTGGCTTTCTGCTATTACTATTGTTCCTTCTGCTGCTCCTTCATCGGCCAGTTTTCGTGCCACGTCATTGGTGGAATCCACTTCCTTGTAGAAATATATATTTTTTCCCAGGTATTTGGTTCTTAGATTCTTCTTTATTTCATAGGGTAATAGAATATTGGGTGTTCCGCTCAGATGATATCCTGACTCTGATTCGTCGATGATGTAACCTTCTTCTTTTAAAATCTGAATATAATCATCTATCTGTTTTTTTGAAAAGCCGGTGTGGGATTCTATTTCCTTTGAGGTGATGAATTCACCTTTTCCATTATAAAGCAATTTTAATATCTGGTTCTGGGGCATATACAATCACTCTTCATTATTGCTTTATTTCGATTTTTTATTAACTGCATGGGTCATATAACTGGATACTGCAGCGGATACTGCTGCTACTTTTTTATTGGGTAGGAAGGTTGATTTAAGCCGTTCTTCCATTTCACGGTCTTCTTTTACTACTTTCCACATGTCGTCGGTGATCTCATTTTTATATTCATCAACGAAATGGGTGTGCAGTATTCCTTTGTGGAAATGGGGGCTTTTCATCATGGCCTTATGGAAGGGTATGGTGGTTTTCACGCCTAAGATTATGTATTCTGATAGGGCTCTGCGCATACGATTCATTGCTTCGTTACGGTTCCTTCCCCAGACAATGAGCTTGGATATCATGGAGTCGTAGTTGGAGGGTATGGTGTAGTTCATGTAAACTCCACTGTCCACCCTTACACCCGGCCCTCCTGGTGATCGGTATCCGGTGATTTTACCCGGGTTTGGGGCGAAATCGTTTAAGGGGTCTTCTGCGTTTATCCGGCATTCGATGGAGTGTCCGTTTACTTTGATTTCATCTTGGGTGCAGCATAATTCTTCACCGGATGAGATTTTCAACTGTTCTTTCACTAAGTCGATTCCGGTTATTGCTTCGGTTATGGGATGTTCAACCTGTACCCTGGTGTTCATCTCCAGGAAATAAAATTCTCCCTTGGAATATAAAAATTCAACCGTACCTGCATTGGTATATCCTATGGATGAAGCTGCTCGGACTGCTATTTCACCTATTTTTTCCCGTAGTTCTGGGGTCATGATGGGTGATGGTGCTTCTTCGATGAGTTTCTGGTTTCTTCGTTGTATGGAGCATTCTCTTTCTGCGGCGTGGATGGTGTTTCCCATCTCATCGGCCAGTATCTGGAATTCAATGTGACGGGGTTCTTCCACATATTTTTCTATATAAACTGTGGAATCTCCGAAGGCACTTTCAGCCACTGATTTGGTGGATTCTATGGCTCTTAATAGTTCATCTTCTTCATAGACTATTCTCATGCCTATTCCACCCCCACCGGCTGATGCTTTCACCATCACCGGATACCCTATATTTTCGGCTATCTGGGTGGCTTCACTGATATCTTTCAGTCCCTGTTCTGTCCCGGGAACTACGGGTACACCTGCTTTTTTCATTAGTTTCCGGGCGGTGATCTTATCTCCCATGGCATCTATCACGGAGTATGGGGGGCCTATTAATTTGATGCCCTGTTTTTCGCATTCTTTACCTAGGTTGGAGTTTTCTGCTAGAAATCCATATCCGGGATGAATGGCTTCGGCTCCTGACTTCTCCACCATATCCATGATCTTTTCGATATTCAAATAACTTTGACTGGGGGTTGATTCTCCAATGTGCAGTGCTTCATCAGCATATTTGGCGAAGAGTGAGTTTTTATCGGCGTCTGAGTATATGGCTACGCTTTTCACTCCTAATTCTCTGCAAGCCCTCATCACTCTGATGGCTATTTCACCACGATTGGCTATTAAAATTTTATTGAACATGAATATCTTTCCTTATAATCTGATAAAAATATGATTTAATCTTAATGTCCCATTAGACCCTGTTTAATTTTCTGATTTTTATATCTAATATTTATTATCTATTTATTTACAATTCTATATATTTTTTTCCTTTATATAGTTTGAGTTAATCTTTTTAAGACTTATCCATTGGATAGGATATGTATTTAGTTTTAGTTTTTATTATAATACCTCTAAAAATTAAATTATTTTAACCATTATCATAAAAAAAATATTATTTAGTATAATATATACGATGATTTAAATTTAATATTTATTTAATTTTCCTAACCACTTATCAGGAGAAATATATTATAATTAACATGATAAAGAAAAAAAGACATCTGGAAATGGCTCTCGAGTCCATTGAATCTTTCAAAGAGCCCAACGTTGATATGGAACAGTATCAAACACCGGCTGAAATCGCAGCAGATCTCCTGTGGAATGCCCATTCTTTGGGAGATATTGAGGGGATGAAAGTAGCGGATCTGGCCTGTGGTACGGGTATTCTATCCATTGGTTCGGCTCTTTTAAATGCTGCAGAGGTGGTGGGTGTGGATATTGATCCATCTGCAGTGGATATTGCCCGTAAGGAAGCTGCACAAAGAGGTTTGGATGATCGTTGTCGGTTCATTTCTCAGGATATTCGCCTGTTTAATGAAAAAGCAGATACTGTTTTACAAAACCCACCCTTTGGTGCTCAGAAAGCCCATCGAAAAGAAGCAGATAGGATATTCATATCTAAATCTGTTGAAGTAGCTCCGGTGGTATACTCATTTCATCTGAAAGAGACTGAAGATTTTGTTAAACAATACTTTGAATCAGAAGGTGCTCATGTCTCTCAAAGTTATTATTACCATTTTCCCATACCGCACATGTATGATTTCCACCAAAAAGAAGTAGTGGAGGTGGAAGTGGTAGTTTTAAGGGTTATAAAAGATAATTATATGGAATCATAGAATTATCGGACCTATTTCTGGATGAAAAATGATAGTACTTTTTTTGATGAAAAATGTTAGAATCTATTTTTTGAAAATCTTAAAAAAATGATCATGATCTTAAAAAAAATTTCTCTATATATTATATATGGAGTAATTTATTAAGATAAAAAAAAGTATAATCAAAACTAATTTACAGTAATAGATATATATAAACATATAGTAAACAGACAAATATAGATGGAAGGAAAACATTTATCCATCTTCATACCCGCTTCTATTCTGGCGGAAACAAAAGATTTAAAACTTAGAACCTATAAAGTAGGCTTGATAGGAAGATCTGCATCCCTTTTTCGGGTTGACAGAATAGTGATTTACAGTGATAATTCTACTAAAGAAGAGGTAAAGTTTATTAGTGATGTTCTCACTTATATGAATACACCTCAGTACCTTAAAAAAAAGGTATTTCCTATAACTAAAGAGTTGCGTTATGCAGGGATACTTCCACCGCTGCGCACTCCACATCACCCCACTGAAGAAGTCAGACAAGGTGATTATAGACAGGGACTAACCATAAAAAGAGTAAAAAAAGGCACCATTGTTGACATTGGTGCTGACAGACTGGCGTTGTGTAAGGAAAAGCTCAGCGTAAATAAAGTCATGAGCTTTCGGGTAACCAAGCTCGCCAAAGAAATACTAGTTGAACCTGATAAACCAGAAGTTTATTGGGGTTATAAGACTTTATCTACTTATAAGAATTTGCATGATAGTATCGGAATGCTTAAACCAAAACCAGATCTGGTAATTGGCACGAGCAAATTTGCTGTATCTATTGTTTCTATTTTAGATGAAGTTAAAGATAGTTTAAAGGGCTCCAAACGGATAGCTATTTTGTTTGGCGGTCCATATTCAGGCTTGCACGATTTAATCGATGAAAGGGACGTAAACTTTGAGGTAAACACCGTCCCGGAACAGGGAACTAAAACTGTAAGGACTGAAGAGGCGGTATTATCAACATTATCTGTATTTAACTTGCTCATAAATACGGAATAACTCGGATTTAAAGAATCTTGCCAATGTAAGGAGGAAAAATTTTATGACTAGACATCACCAACCAAGAAAAGGATCAATTGCATATAGTCCTAGGAAGAGAGCGGCTAAGGAATCACCAAAAACCAGCTCCTGGCCGGAAATTGAAGAACTAGGGCTTTTAGGATTTCCCGGCTATAAAGTGGGAATGACCCATGTAACCATGTTGGACAATGCAAAGAACTCACCAACAGAAGGAATGGAAATAAGCAAACCAGTAACCATACTGGAAACTCCCCCAGTTGTAGTAATGGCTGTGAGAGCCTACCGTAAGGATACTTATGGTCTGGCAACCATGACCGACATTCTTGCAGGGGACCTGGATGAGGATCTGGAAAGAACCATAAGCTTACCAGATGATTATGATCCTAAAGCACGAATAGAAGAATTAAAGAAGAAATTAGATGAAGTAGAAGATATAAGACTTTTAATCCACACCAAACCCCGATTAACCAGTGTTCCTAAGAAGAAACCGGAAATACTGGAATGTGGAATTGGAGGTACCAGTGTGGAAGAGAAACTGGATTATGCCCTTGAGGTATTGGGATCTGAAATCAATTATGGAGATGCATTTACCAATGGAGAACATGTGGACGCCATAGCAGTTACCAAGGGAAAAGGATTCCAAGGACCAGTTAAACGATATGGTATCCGAATACAATATGGAAAAGCTAAAAGAAGCAGTAAAGCTAGAGTTGTAGGTTCAATTGGACCATGGACACCTTCCAGAACCATGTGGACAGTACCTATGGCTGGTCAGATGGGCTATCATAAAAGAACCGAGCATAATAAGAAGATCCTGAAAATTGGTGACGTATCAGAAGTGGATGACGTCAACCCCCAGGGTGGATTTGTAAAATATGGACTGGTAAAAAACAACTACGTCATTTTAGCAGGATCCGTACCCGGACCATCAAAACGTCTTGTAATGCTCAGAAAAGCTATAAGACCTCATGGAAAACATAATGACCCTGCTCAGGTATCATTTATCAGCACAGCTTCTAAACAGGGAGTTTAAAATAATTAAAATCAAATTAACAGTCACATTGAAGATATAAAGATATGATTAAAGAGTGATTTAAAATGACGAAAATCAAGGTTTACTCATTGGAAGGTGAAGAAATAGATGAAATTGAACTTCCTGATATTTTTACAGAAGAATTTAGGCCTGATCTCATAAAAAGAGCTGTAATATCTTCTCAAACGGCCAGAATCCAACCATGGGGAACTGATCCTATGGCTGGAAAGCGAACCTCTGCAGAATCATTTGGAGCTGGTCGAGGTGCAGCTATGGTTCCCCGAGTAAAGGGTTCCAGACACCCCGCCGGATCTAAAGGGGCTTTCGTACCCCATGCAGTGGGTGGTAGAAGAGCGCATCCACCAAGAGCTGCTCGGATCATCCATGAGAAAATAAACAAAAAGGAAAGGAGATTAGCCATCAGATCTGCAGTTGCCGCAACCGGAAATCCAGATTTGGTAGAATCAAGAGGTCATTACACAGAAAATGTTGTCCAAATACCCCTAGTAGTGGATGATGAATTGTGCAAGGTTAAGCGAACCAGTGATACCAGAGAAATCATGAAAAAACTGGGTGTAATGGATGATATTGTAAGAGCGAAATCAGGACGAAAAATACGGGCCGGTAGAGGTAAAACAAGGGGAAGAAAATACAAAACTCCAAAAGGACCTTTACTGGTTGTTGGAGAAGATAAAGGAATAAGTTTAGGCGCTAGAAACCATCCAGGTGTGGATATAGTGGTGGTGGATAACCTTAACGCAGAATTGCTTGCCCCGGGAACTCATCCTGGAAGACTTACCATATACACAAAATCAGCCATTGAAAGATTAGGAGAATTATTCCAAAATAAATAAATGCTTAGGATGTATAAAAAATGGATTCTTATTCAATAATAATAAAACCACATTTAACAGAAAAAAGTATGAATGCCATTGATCAGAACAATGAATTATCCTTCGTAGTTAGAAGGACGGCCAGCAAATCACAGATAAAAACGGCCTTTGAAGATCTATACGCTGTTAAGGTGGAAAGGGTCAACACCCAGATCACTTCTCACGGTGAAAAAATGGCCTATATAAAACTAGAAGCCGAACACAGTGCAGAAGATATAGCAGTTAAAATGGGAGTATTCTAATAATAATTTTATGATAATAACATTCCTAATGGAGGAAAAATAAAATGGGAAAAAGATTGATAATTCAGAGGAGAGGACGAGGAACTCCCACATATAAAAGTGCATCCCACAGATTTAAAGGAAGGATCGCTTATCGATATTATGATGATATAGAAAAAGAAGGAAGCCTCCAGGGTAAAGTGGTGGACATCATCCACGATCCCGGAAGAAGCGCCCCGGTGGCGTTGGTTAACTTCGAAAACGATGAAAAATTACTTATTTTAGCACCAGAAAGTATTAAAATTAACGATGATATAGCCTGCGGAGTATCAGCACCCATAAGCCCTGGTAATTCCCTACCACTAGCTGAAATTCCGGAAGGTACCCCTCTTTATAACATTGAGAAAAACCCAGGAGATGGCGGTAAATTCGTCAGAGCTTCTGGTACTTACGCTTCTTTGATCACTCATGATGTTGGTAAGGCTATCCTAGAATTACCATCTGGTGAATTAAAGGCATTCAACCCCCAATGCAGAGCCACCATAGGAGTGGTAGCTGGAGGAGGAAGAAAAGAGAAACCATTCCTTAAAGCAGGGAACAGACACTACGCTATGAAAGCTAAAGGTAAGAAGAGTGTAGGTGTGAGAGGAGTGGCCATGAACGCAGTAGACCACCCTCACGGTGGAGGAAATAGACAGCATCCTGGAAGGCCAACCACCATATCCAGACATGCACCACCAGGTAGAAAAGTGGGTTCCATCGCTGCTAAACGAACAGGAAAAAGAAGATAGATCCTGTAAATACAAAATTAATAATCAAATAAATTAGTACATAAAAAAAAGGAAAATTTAGTAAAAATAATAAAATAGACAGATTCATGAGGAGGAGACTAATTGGCTAGAAAAGAATTTAGTTATCGCGGTTACACCCTGGAAGAATTACAACAGATGCCACTGGATAATGTTATTCAACTATTCCCTTCCAGGCAGAGAAGATCCCTGAAGAAAGGCTTTCTTCCCAGACAGAAGAAGGTTTTAGAAAAGATAAGAAAACTTAAAAAAGAAGGAGACCAGGGAGGAAGGCCCCGTATTATAAAGACTCACTGTCGTGATATGATAATCTTACCAGAGATGGTAGGAATGACCTTTGGAATATACAACGGCAAACAATTTGTGGAAGTTACTATCCAGCCAGAGATGATTGGCTGCTATTTCGGGGAATTCGCAGTGACCAGACAAAGAGTCCAGCACGGAGACCCGGGTATGGGTGCAACCAGATCATCCATGTTCGTACCCCTTAAATAAGGAGTTAATATCATGGCAAAGATTAAATACGCTTACAATGAGGATATGGCAAAAAAAGCAAAGGCAAGCGGCCGATCTCTTAAAATATCCCCTAAACACGCAGTGGAGATATGTAGAACCATACGGGGAATGGAAATTGAAGAGGCCAAGGAATTTTTAGAAGACGTCATAGAAATGAAAAAACCAGTCCCCTTTAAAAGATACAATAAAAAGGTTGGACATCGTAAAGGTCTTAAAGGATGGCCTACTGGTCGTTATCCAGTTAAAGCAGCATCTCAAATTTTAGATGTGCTTATAAATGCTGAAGCTAATGCTGAATATCAGGGATTAGATACAGAAAATCTTAAGATAGAACATATATCCAGTCACCGAGGTTACGTTATTAGAGGATGGACTCCCCGAGCATTTGGAAGAGCAAGTCCCTTTAACACACCAACCACCCACATACAAGTAATACTAGGGGAGATTCAATGATTGAAAAGGATTTTGTAACAGAAGGTCTTAAAAGGACCAGAATCGATGAATATTTAGAAAAAGAACTGGAAAGAGCCGGTTACGGTGGAATGGAAATTCAAGTAACACCCCTAGGAACCATGGTGGTGGTTTATGCTGAACGTCCAGGTATGGTTATTGGAAGAGGAGGAAAAACCGTCCGTAGTATAACCCAGAATTTAAAAAACAACTACGATCTGGAAAATCCCCAGGTAGAAGTTAAAGAAGTGGAAGTACCTGAACTCAATCCCAAGATCATGGCTCATAAAATAGCAGCCATGCTACAAAGAGGCATGCACTTTAGGAGAGTGGCATACACAGCCCTCCGAAGAATAATGGGCGCAGGAGCTCAGGGTGTAGAAGTTACCATTTCCGGTAAGATCAGAGGTTCCAGATCTGCATGTGCCAAATTCATAGATGGATACATTAAGAAATGTGGTGAACCATCCACCCGTTTCGTAAGGGAAGGATTCGCAACAGTCCAACTTAAACCAGGTGTTCTGGGAATTTATGTAAGGATCATGCCACCAGGAACTGTACTGCCTGATAAAGTTGATATAATAATGCCTGCTGTGGAAGAAACTCCTGTGGAGACCATAGTAGAAAGTAAAGAGGAAGAAGAATCTACAGCTGGAGACGTGGAAGTAGCTGAAGAAACAGTATCTGATGAAATTGAAGATGAAACAAGCGAAGAAACAGAAGATAACCTGGAAGATATTGAAGAAGAACCAGAAACCAAGGAAGTCAAAGAGACTGTAAAAACAGCGACTAAGAAAGTCGAAGAGGCTGTAAAACCTAAGGCCAAAGAAGTCAAAGAGGCTGTTAAAGCAGAGACTAAGAAAGTCGAAGAGGCTGTAAAACCTAAGGCCAAAGAAGTCAAAGAGGCTGTTAAAGCAGAGACTAAGAAA
>JAJFTX010000168.1 GCA_021372715.1 Methanobacterium sp.
TTGCTCATATTTCCTGTTTTATAATCTACACCGAATGTAATTAGATCTAAAGAAACATCTTTATCCTTGATTAATCCCATTACTGTGGGGTCGTCCGAGTTAATGATCAGCATTTTTTCCTGGAGATGATCCACCATTTCCCCTTTAATATGGGCGTAATTTAAAAAATTCTGATCCTCATCCAGATGATCTGGAGTGATATTGGTGATTATTCCACAGGAAGGCTGGCAGTGTTCCATGATGAATTTCAGATCACCAGGATTACCAAAGGTACCCGTTTCCAGGACAGAAACATCACCGTCAAGTCTACATTGCAGGGGAGGTATGTATTCTATGTTGCCCTGAAGTTCATTAAAACCATGTTCAGTTGGTTTTAGTCCTGCTTGTGAGCATATATGTTTTAAAAGAGAGGTGGTGGTAGTTTTACCATTGGTACCTGTGATACATAAAACCGGTTTATCTGGTTCGATCAAATTTAAAACATCATCCACGGTTATAATTTTAAACTTACCCTCTATAAATTCCTTATACAGACGTTTATAAAAATTTGAGGTTTTTGATAAACTAGGAGGAGGTATAATATAATTTAAATCTTCAAAAAATGATTCAGGATGCCCTCCCAAGAATAAATGAATAGGATACTCCTGCAGGGTGTACTTGAAGGTACATTCATTTTCTTCTTGAATATCAGTGCCTTTAACTTCTAATCCATTATCAACTAAAACTCGGGCCACCAGGTTTCCTACCACACCACAAACGCCTATCACGCCATATTTGTCCCTTGAATGGCTTTCATGGTGATTTTGAGAATCTTCATTGGTGTGTGGTTCTTTATTGTTATTCATAAAAATTACAACCTATATGATGGGATTTTCATTGAATATCTCAATGAAATTTAGTATTCTAATTTATTAGCTGTATTTATTACAACCATCTTCTATTCCCTGTAACATTTTAGTTTTTAAGTCTTGATAATTAGTTATAGCTCCAGGTCCTACGTGTAATATGGTATCGCCAGGATTTGATACTTTAATGGACATATTCCCTGCATGGATCATATTTTCAACAGGGATTTTCTGACAGTTAACATCTCCAATACCCTTTAATACTTCATGGGCAGCTTCCATGTTTACTCCGCCTAGAGTTTCATTGTAACCGCTGGATATAACTATATCTGCATATTGACCTATTACTTCGCCTATTTTATATTTATCACGGACTGTGGAGGTATCAGGATTATCAACCAGTACCACCAGTTTGCCATTGGAAAATTGTTCCAAAGTGGAGACCAGCCCTTCCGGTACAAAAGCAGCATCAAAATGTATCTCTCTACCACAATAATTTCCTAAATATTCCATATGGCCTGCAATTCCTTTAAAAAGCTTTAATCCATTGGATATAACATTTCCATCCAGACCATAGCAGAGAGCCACAGTTGAAGCAGCTGTAGAATTTTCAAAGTAATATCCCTTCAATTTGAAAAGAGATTCAAATGAACCTTTAGGATTATCTAAAATAGATGAACCTTTAAGACTGGTTAAATCATAATCAATGATTAAATGTTCATTTTCCAGATGGCCTGTTATGTTACAGTTATTTTCTTTGGTACAGTAATAAATAGTATCATCCCTTAAAGGTTCTAAATATTCCCTGCATTGGGGAGTAGAAATTAGTATTTCACTGGAATTAGCAATAAAAAGCTTACGTTCGGCATATTTTTCTAAAGAATCCTCAAATTCATCAAGATGCTCTGGATAAATATTGGTTAACAGTCCTATTTTTAATTTAACCTGTGACATTAACCGGGAAGTTCCATGGGGAAGTTCAAAAACAGCAACATCATTTTTAGAATGCTCTTGGTTTATTATATCTTGAATTATCACTTCACTTAACAGGTTACCATGGCGGCTGGAACATTTCCAAACCTTATATCCACAGGCTTCAAATATTCGGGAGATAATATGGGTGGTACTTGTTTTACCCAGGGTTCCTGTAACTCCAATAATATCTATGTCGATCAATTCATTTATGATTCTGGATATATATTCATGATTAATGATTTCAAGACAGGAAAGGTTTACCTTTTCTCTAACAGGTGATTCTTGAGGTATGTTGGGGGATAGATATACGGAATCATAACTATCTAATTCTAAAGGCATGTCAATACCTAGATTCAGTTCCACTCCTTCTTTTTCCATCTGTAAAAGTATTTTCTGATATTTTTCGGGGAATTCTGCCAATTTTTTTTGGTCTGTAATCTTAACTTCATGACCGATATAATTCAAAATTCGGGCAACAGGACGGCCAGCGTTACCTGCTCCGATAACTATACTCTTCATAATTACTCAAATCAACTATATTTTTTATAATTATTAAATTTATGAAAATTTCACATATTAAATATGTTATCTAGATTTAGATAATCATATGGAGAATGATTATACATTCTAAATTCTTTAAGGGTTTTTCAGATATAGGTTTTTTTAAGATATAAAAATAACAGGTTATAAATTAGAGATCAATAAGATGAATTATATCATCTGAATAAATTGTTATACATCTTTTTTAACAATTCTCTGGCAGGATCCATCCCCTGAGCACCAATTAATAGGATAGTATCTGTTTTTTGAGATTTTTCCATAGTGAATTTAAGTGCATCTCCTAATTTCTCAAAGAAGACATAGTACAATCCATTATCATCCATGACATCGGTGAAAACTTTTTTTTCAGAAGTCAATACTCGGTTGGCATCATCTACAACTTCCTGACTACTGGTGATTATTAATAAGTGATTTATCTCATTTAATCCATCCGCAACAGCTTCTGCATTGACTTTATTAATTACATTACCTCTAGATCCACGAATAGCTGAAACAAGATATAATTTACCCTGGGATAATTTAGCACAACTTCTTATGGTAGCCCTGATCCCATCGGGATTGTGGGCAAAATCATCTATAATAAGTGGATTTTGAGATAGAACACTGAACCTCCTTTCCAGAGGATTATAGGATGAGATGGAACTGGCAATAATTTCAGGTTTTACATTCAGAGATAATGCAGCCTGAACTGCGGCCAGTGTATTAGAAATAAAATGCGGACTTTTAAATGGTAATTTATCTTCAGATATAATTAATTTACCCTGTTGATAGATTCCTCCAGCATGGAATTCGAGAGGAGATCCCTTCCCAAAAAATTCCACTTTAGAATGAGACGATACTAATTTAGCCATTTTTTTAATTAAAGGATCTTCGTTATTCAAAATAACGAATTTGCCTTTAAATCCTTTAATAGTTCCTGAGATTTCTTCATATGCTTCCTCAATAGAGTTTACCAGTCCAATATGATCTAAGGCCACATTGGTTAAAACTACCATCTGAGGGTTTATGGTGGAGGTCATCAGATGGGCATGATCTTTCATAATCCGATCCATCCATCCCTGAACCTCAGATACTTCTACTACTAAGGCGTCTAATTCTCCGGGGAACTCAGCAATCTGCTTAGCCACCATAGGATCAATCAGAGTATTGAATTCAGATTGGGAGTCGGTATTGGTGTATGTGCTGTAACCAGCTTCCTTGAGAATATTATATATCATATGGGTGGTGGTTGACTTCCCATTGGTACCAGTAACCACGATTCGCAATGTGCCACTGGCGAATTTGTTTAAGGCCCATTTAAGAGCGAATGCATTGGCTAGTTCTATTTTATCACTGATTATCAGTGGCAAATTTAGTTCCTTAGCATGATCAATACCATTTTCTGAGATATTCTGGGTAACAATACAGGAAACCTCTTTTTTGGAAGCTATTTTAACTCCTACTTCATCAAAACGATGTCTTATTACAACATCACCCTTTTTAGAATCTTTTAATATGTTAAAAATACCATGAATAGGAATGTCATCTCCAATAAGGGTTCCATTTATTTGATCAGCTAAATAGGAGGTAGTAATTGATTTCATTTGATAAATTCCTTTAAATAATTTTAGAAAAGCATATAAAAGTACAAGGCTACCGAACAGATTATTAAAGTACTCAGCCAGTATAATGCAACTATCTTTCCTTCAGATAGTCCTTTATAGTGTAAGGTGTGATGTAAAGGTTCTACAGGTAGCTTGATTATACCCGAACGATGCATTAGGCTTATTATAACTGATATGATAGGCACGGCTATGGCTATAACTGCGAAGATGATTACATCCCCCAATACAGCAGCGGCAGCATAGAAACCTCCCAGGGCGAAGGAACCTGTGTCTCCCATAAATATGGACGCTGGAATTTTATTAAATACTAAAAATCCGAAACAAGCACCAGAGAGTGCTAGAAAGGCAACTGAGATTTCTAATCGGCCGGTTAAAAAGGAGAATATTGCGCAGGCCAGAGAAGCTATTCCCATAACTCCAGATGCTAGGCCATCCATCCCATCAATTAGATTAACTGCATTTATAGCCCCAATAACACCTATTATAGCAATTGGAATAGCGAAATAACCCACTTGGTATCCACTGAGAGTGTAAGGTACTGCGCCAGATAATACCAGAAATAGGGAAATCATTATCTGGGAGAGAATTTTCTGTCTTTCTGTTACCTCACTTTTTATGGGGATCTCCCGGATTATCTCCAATTTGTTCTGTTTTAAAAGTTCATCTACATCTTTTTTTGCTTTCGGGGTGGCTACTCTCGCTTCTTCGCCTGGTTTTAATTTTAATCTCCCTAATTCAACATTATGATTACTGATATTTTTGGCTACTTTCTGAAATTCCTTGGTTTTTAGACCTAAAAGGTCGTCGAATAAACCTATGATGGAAGCTACCAGCGTAACTCCCACGGTTATTACTAAAATCTTATTTTGATAATAGATGCTCATTATAAGTAGTATTCCCAAGAGTATAGCCAGTCCTCCCATAGTTGGTGTTCCCTTTTTATGACTGTGTTCGGATACTATGGGGTTATCGGTTATATTAGCACTTATGAGGGTATTCCTGACAAAAGGGGTAAATAATACCACTGCTATAAAAGCTATTAACCATGGGGCAAGTGTAATTAAAAAATCCATATCAATATTCAACAAATCACCATTATTTTAATTATTGTGATCATAGGATAATAAACATATTATCATTACTATTTAACTAATGCTGTCATAATTAAGTTATATTAAGAATTTAATCTTTATAATGTTCTATTTTAAGATTTTTTAAGATTTTATGGGCAAACTCAATATTTTCTGCCCTTATAGTTATTCTACTGGCCTTTTCAGGGCCATGTATTATATATGGTTTTTTAGGTGTTAAAAATTGTTCCCCCTTAGTGTACAAGTTTTTTATTTCCAGAATTTTTGCATTATTTTCATAGTTTTTCATATTTAAGGGCATTTCTAATGAGGAGTAACTTTTCATTTCATGTTCAATTTTCTGAGGATTCCATTCATCCATGGCCATGTTAACCAACTGGTGCAAGGGGTTAATATTTGATGAGCAGAATGTTAAAAATCTGGTCCCACTAGGTCTTGTATTTATTTCTAATGTGTTTATTTCTTTTTCCTGTTGATTAAATATGAATTCTACTTCTGCTGTGCCATTTGCATCCAGAAGATCCATTATTTTTTTGGCTTTAATTCTTAGATCCTCATGATTTAAATTTTCCATATGTACTGGTGCTGTTCTAATCTTTTCCAATGGATGGGTCCCTTCTAGAGTAGTATCTCCCTTATAGACACCTACTAAGGGTATAGATTCGTTTTTCCATCTTAGAACTTCTACAGATATTTCTGCGCCTTGAATATAATTTTCTGCTATGGCATTGGGAAATAATTTAAAATAGTCATCTGCGTCTTTGGAGTTTAATGCAATTTTCACACCAACCCCTCCCTGACCTTCAGGCTGTTTTAGAACTACTGGATACTTTAATAATGATTCAGATTCTTTATATTGACTTTTTGATATTTCGGTAAAATTTGAGGTTTTTATATTATTTTTTATAAGAAAATCTTTGGTTTTTATTTTATCTGTGGAGATTTCCGTGGCATGAATTCCGGATGCAACTACGGGCAGTTGATAATCTTTTTCTAATTTTTCCTTCATTCTGGCAACTTCCGGAAGGGGAATATCAATCCCTATGAGAGGAACTACAGCATCTACATCTTTGGATAGTGCTAATTCAATGGGTTTATCCATTCCTCTAGGTACTATATGGTTTTCATCAGCTAATTTAAGATTGGGAGATTTAGGGTTGGATTCTGATAATATTGTCTCAATTCCTTGGGATTGGGCATATCCGGCCACTTCATTAAAGAGTCGGGCTCCAATAAATAAGATCTTCATGGTTATCTATTTTTAATTGCTTTTTTTTAAATATAAATTGATTATTTAAGAGATTTAAGATTTTGAAGGGATAATCATCATATTTCTTTTTCATTTTTGGTTTAATATTATATTCATTGAAAGTCTTCAAAAATAATATATTAAATTATCATTAAGAGGCATGAGATATATTCTTTAATACTATTGTTTAATAATAAGGGTTAAATTTAAAATTTTATCATAGAATTTGGGGCAAAGTTTAATAATACGTTGTATGGATTATATTCTTTATATATAATTTGAGTTATCTTAAAATAAGAATTTTCTTATCTAATGTAAAATTTCATAAAGTTTTTATATCTTTCTATAAAAAATTAGAGAAAAATATTTCAAGTAAAAAGTTAAGTAAGAAAAATTTAACGACTTTAGAAAAAATTTCTAAAAAAAATTTAATGTGTCATGTGAGAGCGTAAAATGAAATGGAAAGTTGCGATTATACTTCTAATTATACTTCTAGCTGGATTCTTTTATGTTAGTAGTCTGAATAGTCCTTACACACCAATGGGGCGGTTAGGATTTGTTAAAATATTAAATCCAGACATGTCTCCAGGTAATCCTCATTCTGAACTGGTTGCACAGTATGCCAAAGAGAGGGGTTCCAACACAGTTCTGGTTGTACATTTAGCAGGTCATAGGAGCGGTTACCCCTGTTATTATGAAGGTGATGTTTACATCATGGAATTGGGATTACTGGATAAGGGTGGTTACAGTACCAGCATAAAATGGGATGATGTAATACAGGGATTTTTATTCGGTATCCCAGATAGTAGATATGAGTACGTATCAGACGGTATAATCTTTGAAAATTTAACAGATGCCCTTGATTATCTGGATAGAAAAGCAGCCCAGAATGGTCAAGTAGGGCCTAGATTAATGTTCTGGCATGGGACAGTTAGAAACGATAATCCTATTTTAAATCAGGGATGCGGACTGCCCCTATACTATAAAATTTGTGAGCACTACTACGGAAGATTTGGAGCATACTACTACACCCTTATGGGAATGATATTCCCCTACCTCAACAGTCCCTACCGAAATTTCGAGATAATGAATTCCGCACAACTACAATATGATTACAACCACGGACTTTTAGGTCCATTAGTGGTAGATTAAATACATTGATCTCATTATTTACTAGATTTTAATTATTATGTAAAATTAAAGAATTAAGACTGATATGGTTAAGTATTTGAAATAAAAACAAAATATTAAGGGCCTAATAATCTCTGAAATAACTTGATCAAATATTCTATGCTCATTTTAACATCATCAGAGATTGTTTCCACCAGTTCCGTTTCTTTCGGTTGGATTCCAATCAGAAGAATATCTGCATTAATGGAGTGTTCCAGGTATTTGATTAAAAATGATAAGGGCATGGCATGGGTAGAAAGATTATATTGGGCAATTTTATCTTTTTTAATGATTTTAATATGTCCTGGTGTTTTCCCCATACGAGCTGCGTCAATTATAATGATTTGACTGGGATTTTCTTTTTTTATCAGGCCAGTGAAGTTTTCAGGGACGGTTCCACCATCGATAACCATTAATTCATCTTTTTCGGAGAATAATTCATCCAGTCTCCTGGCAAGCAGTGATCCTAGAAAATCATCCCCACGCATGGGGTTTCCTATTCCTAAAATCACCAGTTTATCCTTTTTTTGAAGAAATTCCATTAATTTCTGTTCTAATGGTATATAATCCACCACCCATCAAGTAACTTAAATTTAATTTAACAATATCTCCTCTTTTAACCTCTAATTTTTCGGTGGGAATTATTAAGGGAGGATTCAGCATAGGAGTAGGTCCGCATATTATATTGGAGGTGATTAAGGTGAAGGTGGTTATTTTAATGCCATTGAAAATTCCATCCTGACTAATCATTAGCTTAAGATTGAAATCTGCTTGGGGTTCTATCCTGTTCCTGAAATCATATTTACTGTAAATATTTAAGGGCCCCAATGTCTTAGATAGGGTATTACTATTCTCCTGATAGATAATGTGTTCTATTTCAGTATAGATTGGTTCAATACCATTAATTATTCCCTTGGGAATTACTTTCCCTTTTTTTTTCAGATATTTTATAATGGAATTAAGAACTGGAACCTGTTCCTCATCTATTAGTGCAGTGTCCAGCATCTCGCATATTATATAATCTGCTTTTTGGGGAAACTCTACTTGGTATGCATCAGCTTCAATAAAAGTAACATTTTTAAAACCACTCAAAAAAACTTGGGTTTTTTGGGATATGTTGGAGTCCAACTCCACTGAATAAATAATATCAGCATAAGGGACTGCAAATGCTGTTAGTATGCCTGAGCCAGCCCCTATATCAAATATAATTCCATTAACGTTTCGGATGGCTTCGTAAAAACCAGCCAATCTTTCCTGGTCCAAGGTGAGATTTTCATGATAGGACGTTTTTTCACCTTTATGAAGTTATTTAAACTTATTTTTTTTAATAAGATGTCCTATCTATTAATTTTTATTTTTAAGTGAATATATAATTTAAATCAAATAAAATAGTAATTTAAAAGATTTTATCGGTCATCCATTTTTTCTCCGCTGGCTGTGCTGGTGAGTTTGACGTGTTCTACTCCTTTCAATCTCATTATTTTTTCAGTCAGCTTTCGGATGTATTCAACATCTCCTTTAACCACTATAACTTCTAGACAATATTTCTCGGTCATGTGAACATGCATCACTGCGCTGATGTATTCCCTAAAGTCATGTTGGATGTCAGTTAGGTCTTCCATTACGCCGGTGTAATGGTGGTCGTATATCACGGCCAGGATTCCTATGCGGTCACCTTCCATGTCATTCATCCATTGGTATCGCACTATGTAGTCTTTTAAAGCATCTCGTATTCCTTTTGATCTTGATTGATAGCCCCTGTCTTTTAGAACTTCATCGAATTCGTTTAAGAGTTTCTTGGGTAGTGACATACTTATTCTCATCATTTTTTTATCCTCCGTTAATGGTAGCAATATGTCTTATTATTTAAAATTTATTATTAAAAGGAAATATTGTATCTTCATAACTACTCTTATTCATATAAGATCATCTTTATTTAATACTTAATTATTATGTTTTAGCTTATTAATATATTACTAGATAACATTGTTAGTGAAAAGCAACATATTGGTTGAATATTATCTGTATTAGTTCAGTTTTAGATGGTTTTTTTAATGAAAATGTGATGTTATGGGTTTTTTACTTATTAATTTATCATAAACTTATCATTATTAGAAGTGGATAAATACATACCATAGTAAAATGTATATATTATTTTAGAAGCCAAATAATTTCTAGAATAGAGGATGGAGTGATAGGATGCAAATAAAAGAAGCCATGAATAGGGGTGTTATAACAGTTAATCCCAGTACAGCACCTTTAGAAGCCTTTAAAAAGATGTATAAGGAAGGTATTCGTAGATTATTTGTAATAGATGATGATGGAAACCCTATAGGGGTGGTATCATACTATGATCTCATAGGAATTATGGGCAGCATAAAACCAAGTAAAGAGGAAAAATCTTCCTTGAAAATAGCAGATATTATGTCGGAGGATATTATGACAGTATCCGCTAGTGATAACATTGAAGATGCCGCAAATTTAATGGTCAGAGCAGATATATCTGGTCTGTTGGTTATTGAGGATGAAAAACCAATAGGAGTTATTACCAAAACTGATATCTGTCGACTGGTAGCTGCAGAGCTTTTAGTTCCCATTGTTTAATTAAGATTTAGCTCTTTTTAATTAATTTTCTAAAGTTTAAGCTCTTATAAAACTATTTTTAAATTTTGGATACGGGAGTTAGGCTCCCTAATTTTAATTAGATTTAGAATAAAGAAAAAAAATTAATTGTTTTTAGTAAATGCGGCTGCCGGGATTTGAACCCGGGTCGTAGGCTTGGAAGGCCCAAGTCCTAACCAGACTAGACTACAGCCGCGATGCGGCGTCCGGGATTTGAACCCGGGTCGCTGGCGTGGCAGGCCAGTGTCTTAACCAGGCTGG
>JAJFTX010000183.1 GCA_021372715.1 Methanobacterium sp.
GGGAATGCGTATTTCAGGCTGTTGGAGACTAGTTCGGTGATTAGTAATCCCAGGGGTATGGCTGTTTCTATGTTGAGGAAGATTTCTTCCACATTCAATTGGGAATTGATGTTGGCTCCGGCTCCATAGGAATGGAATAAATTAGAAATTAGGTTCCTTATGTAATCGGCGAAGTTGATATGGCTTAGATCTTTGCTTTGATAGATCATTTCATGGATCATGGCCATGGATAAGACCCGGTTTTGGCTTTCCTTTAGTACGTTAACTGCGGTGGCATCTTCACTCACATAATCTTCCTGTAAATCCAATAAACTGGAGATTATTTGTAAGTTATTTTTCACCCGATGATGTATTTCCTTCAGGAGAACCTCCTTCTCTTTTAAAGATTCTTTAATATGTTCCTCTGAATACATTCTAGTTATAACCGTACCGGTTTCCATACCTATTGCTTCTATTATTTCTTTCTCCAGGTCACTGAAATGATGTTTTTGACTGCTGGACACGTTGATGGATCCTATTACTTCTCCTTTAGAATAAAGAGGTACTATAGCGACTGAATTAAAACCAGTTTTGGAAATAGTCGCTGTTTTTGAAATCTCATAATATAGTGGTTTTTTATATGTATAAACCTTAGAATATGTTGGTATTTCATCTAGACTTATTCTATCATATTTTTCAATGAATTCATCTGGATAATTTTCATGATAAACCAATTTAGCAAATTCTTTATTTTCCTCCAGTAAATAGATACATCCACCATCATAGCCCATCATATCCCGAGTTGATTTTAAAATATCTTTAAATAGAATGTTAAGGTCAGCTGCATGGTTAGCTGTGTTGATAATTTGATTTAGAATACTGAGTTTTTTCAAATGATCCTTAGTCTCTTCTTCAGACTTTTTTCGTTCCTCTATATCACTGGCAATTATTAAAATAGAATTAGGCTCCCCATTCTTGTTTATGATGGTTAACTGAGTGTACACCCAACGAATTTTTCCATCTTTATCGTAAATTCTGATTTCATAAGGAGCTACATATCCCTCTTTTAGTAATTGTGAAAACATTCTTCCATTTAATTCTAAATCATCTTCAGGGAAAATTTCTAATTCTGTGAAATGTTTTCCCACAAATTCATCTCTAGATAAACCACTAATGAACTCCCCGGCAGCATTAACATCTAAAATAAAACCATCCAAACTCAAAAGTATAGTATAATCTGGATCTGATTCAAAAAGAGTCCTATATTTTTCCTCACTTTCTTTAAGTGCTTCTTCAACTTTCGCACGGATGATTGCTTCACCAATTCGCCCCATAATAGATTCTAATGCTTTTTTATTTTGTTTTGAGATTTCTTCTAGTGTATGAGATGCTAGATTAAGATTTGCAATTACTTCTCCCTTATATTTTATGGGAAGTAACGCAACTCCATGAATGTCTTCCTTAATCCGATCTTTTGGAAGAGATATATTCAGTTTTTCATACTGCGTATAAATCGGTCGACCTTCCATTATCATACGTGCACTAGCTGAATGGGCATTATAATGTCCAGCACTGCTAATAAAACTATCAGACAGGCCAGATTTTACTATTAAATCCAGATCTCCAGAATAATCATCAACTAGATAGATACCTCCACTATCCATCCCGGAGATATTTATAACCGCATCTAAGCAAATATTCAATACTTCTATTAGATGGTTTGATCTACTTAGTTTAAATGCTAATTCCTTCTCTATTTTAAGAATTTTTTCACTTTCTTTCAGAGCTTCTTCGGTTTTTTTCCGGTCTGTGATGTCATGGAATATTTCAAGTTTAGATATGCTACCATTTGGATTTTTAAGAGGTATATCAAAGAGTTCATAGGTTTTACCTACCTTTTTTGAAGTCCATTCCCAGTGTATAGTTTTCCCACTGAAAACTTCATCATTTTTACACCAAGGACAAACATCATCACGATCATGAAGATATTCATAACATTTTTGCCCTTTAAACAATCCAAACTCCTTCTCTATTGAAGGATTAACATATTCAATATCATAATCTTTATTTACGATGTATACACCATCTAACATTGAATCTAAAATGTTTTTAAGTTTGTTACGTTCATTTTGAAGCAAGAATGTAGTTTTTTTATTCTCGGTGATATCTTCGATGATAATCAGAATTGAATCAATTTGATCATCCTTCATTATGGGAGTGAAAATGCTTTTCAGCAACTTTTTTTGATGGTTAATGGTAATCTGACAAGTATATGGTTCAATTTCTTCGTTAGTTATAATGCTTTTTAACCTTCTCTCATGGTCCTTTCTATCTTCTAATGGAAAAATACCCACTTCAAACGGGTTTTTACCTATTATCTTTTCTTTATTTAGACCGGTTAAATTATTTACCATATCATTAGCATCTAAAATCAGACCTTCACTGCTTAAAGTGATGGTGCATAAAGGATTCTTATTGAAAAGTGTCTTATATTTTTCTTCACTTTCTCTCAATTTAGTTTCCATTTGAAATTTGTAAAGGGCCAATTCGATGGTATTCTTTAATTCCACATTATTAACTGGTTTTATTAAATATCCGTAGGGGGATGTGAGTTTAGCCCTTTTTACTGTACTTTCTTCAGGATGAGCAGTTAAATATACCACCGGTATGTTGAAATCATCATGAATCTTCAAAGCAGCCTCAATCCCATCCATATCGCCCTTGAGAATTATATCCATTAAAACTAGATCAGGTTTAAGTTCAGCTACCTTTTCCAGAGCATCTTCTCCAGTGGAAGCTATTCCTACCACATTATAACCAATAGATTTTAAAGATTGCTGGAAATTCATGGCCTCTATGGCTTCATCTTCCACAATCAGAATTTTACAATTCAAACCATTCACCCAAAAATAATATCTATTTTTTATATAGATAATTACTTTGTTAAATAATGATTAGATAAAAGCATTGAATTTAAACACTATGTTAAATGAAGGCTAAAGTTTAATATGTGGGTTTAAAAGGTGATATGATGATTAATTTATTCATTAAATTTTTAAGTTTCTATACAAAAATTCATCATAATAGTAAATCAGTATAATTTATTTTATATTTCATTTCAAAATATTATTAGGTTTTTTAATTAATATTTCTATTTTTTAATTTCTCTGAGTATATTGTCTATAAATCCATTCAATGAGGAATGAAGCGAATATTACCGTCACTAGTGTGATTAAAGTTATTGGTGAATTGAATATCTCATAATATACTAGGACACTGAATGAGAAGATGCATCCGATGATTGCTAATATGATTATGTATTTATTTGCTTTAGTCTTTTTATAGATTTTTAGATGTGCAATATTAACCCCTGCATATATCAGGAGAAATGCTGCGCTGCCCATCATAGCCACGCTTCCCAGATCTAAAAAAACCGTGATGATGATCACCAAGAGGCTGGTTATAAATAGACCTTCTTTACTGTTGTGCCAGGTGTTTCGATTGAATAATTTTGGTAGTTCTCCTTTTTTAGCCATCAAATAACTGACATTGGCCCCGCCGAACAGTGTGGCGTTTATGGCGGATGCTGTTGAAAATAGAGCTCCAATAGCGATTATAGTAAATCCTATAGATCCGGCAAAGGGTTCTGCAGCTGCGGCAAGAGCATAATCGGCAGCACGCGTTATCTCAGTAATGGATAGGTTACCCACTAAAACTATAGAGACAAAAATATAAATCAGGATAGTTAAGAACACCGCTATATATAATGCTCGGGGTATATTTTTTTGGGGCTGATCTATATCTTCTGCAGTGTTGGTGATTAAGCCAAATCCTTCATAACCGATGAATAATATACAAGCCCCTATAATCACATTAGACACATGGGATATTTGAGAAATTATCAATAATGATGGTTTAATAAAGAATAGACCTACACAGGCAAATCCTAAAAGTATAACTAATTTAACAGTTACTATTAAGATTTCAAATCTCCCCACGCTTTTGGCTCCGAAAACGTTTATTAAAGTGAATAACAGGATCACAGCCACTGCAAAAACAGTCACTCCTATCCCTGCTATTTGTGGGGGTAAAAATGTAGCAGCATAGTTTCCAAACCCCTCCGCATATACCGCCAGAGCAAAAACATAACCAAACCATAATAAAAAATTAAACCCCCCACTTAAAATTCCATCACCAAATCCCCTGATAAGAAATTCAACCGCCCCACCAGCAGATGGATATTTGGTACCCAATTTAGCATAGGAATAAGTACTAAGCAGAGCAATTACACCACCAAAAATAAATGATATATAAACAACGTTACCCGAAATCTCAGTAACTAAACCCAAAATAGAGAAAATACCAGCACCGATCATGCCACCAATTCCAATGGCAATAGCCGATATTAAACCTATAGATTTATTTTGATACATGAATAATCTGATTTAAATTATTAATAAACAAGTTTAAAACATTTATCAATACACAAAATCTAAACGAACTGAATCATTATTTTATTTTCGGATTTATAAAAAAACAATATAACTTTGAATATTACAATTAAGGATAATCATCAATTTCAAATTGTATAATTCTGATAAATGATTTATATACAATCTCACTAAGTATAGTCAAATTTTAATATTTCGTATAGATAATCATGGATATATAATATAGAAGGTGTTTTGGTTGTTATTATTGAAGTGTGATTTATGTGGAAAGGAATTTGAGTTAGAAGATGGAGAAAATCCTTCAAATTTTCAATGTGAATGTGGTGGAAGCTTATCTCCGGAAATTGAAAAATTAAGATAAAACGAGAAGCAGAAATCTGTAAAAATTGTGGAAATAAGTTACCTGTAAATTCCCAAATATGCCTAAAATGCGGATTCCATGTATAATTTAATTAAAATTTCTCTTCCATCCTAAGAAGATCTAAATTATCATTCCAGTTTAAGATAATTGATTTGATCAATTCGTTTTTGATTAAAGGTAATAAGTGCTAAGATATTAAATCTTTTAAAATAATCTAATGCTTTCATTATGATCTATTCTGTTTTAAAGAATCATTTGATGTAAATTAAATTTTTTTTACCTATTTTTTTACTCTTGGTTTATTATCTATTTCGCTGTGTTAATTTTTATTTATTCTATAATTGTTCTTTTTTATTGCTTATTCAACCATTTTTTAACAAAATATTTATGTTATATTGTACCATAATTCTTATAATGTATTTAACATTTGATTATTCGATCACATACCAGATTTATCAATGAATATTCAATAATAAGTAATATTCAGAGTAATGCAGTTTTCAGGGACCATAAACAGGACTTTACAACATTGAATAAATATAAAAAAGATAAAAGGAGGTGAAAAGACATGCGAAAACTAGCTACTATATTTTTACTCATGATCACTTTTAGTATGGTCTTTGCTGGAGCAGTCTTTGCTCAAGAACCCGCCACAGTGGATGTAGCTGTGGTTGATGAAAATGGCAATCCCGTTGATATCACCTGTAATGGTACAGATGTAGCCGTCGTTATAAACGCATCATCTGAGGTTAATCTATACAACCCATTTGTGAACGTCACAGTTGATCCAGATACTGGTTTAGAATTCACACCAGAAGATGCTGTTATGTTCTTTAACGGAGTTCCATACACCAACGAAAACTTAGACTTCTTCTACTGGAGCGATTCCTGGCAGAGCTGGGTCTGGTGGATCGGATGGGTGGATGATATGGATGCAAACGACTTTGCTCAACTCATAGTACCCGCGAAAGTCACTGCTATCGGACCAATAACCGTCAATGGTGATTTCTTTTATGAATCCATTGAAATGCAGGATTATGTGATGATAGATTCAGATTCATACACTATCTTCTCAGTACCCTGCAATCACTGCCATGGTCATCCCTGCGGTGCTACCGTGCCTATGCAAGCCACCGGTTCTCCATTAGCTGTAGCAGCTCTTGGATTACTCAGCATAATCGGCGGAGCAGTCTACGGTAAACTCCGATAAACTACTTTTTTTACTATTTTTTTATATTTTCTTAAATGGAAATAAGAAAAATTCTGGATTTATTTGATGTTAATATATTTTTCTAAACCCTACTTTTTATATACCCACCTATCCATCCGCATACCGCACCGTTGATAACTCCTAATAGGGTGTAGGGTATTAGGTAGAGATATGAGCCAGTTATTAGACTACTTAATAGGTAAGAAATTGCACCTATCACCGCAGCGTTTTTTGCGCCAATTATACTATTATTGAATAGGTAGCCCACGGTGATTAGTAAAAGAAAGGTTAATAGAATGAAAATAAAACAAAATAAGGTATCATTCAATGAATCTGATTTAAAGAAAATACCAAACCTACCAGAACAAGTAACCTTTCACGGAAAAGTAGGATCATGGTAC
>JAJFTX010000185.1 GCA_021372715.1 Methanobacterium sp.
AAGAAAACCCTTTTCCTTCAGTTTTTTTTCTATCTTAGCCAATGTTTCAGTGTCAGGGGCGGTAATTCGGTGAGAATGAACTCCCCCACCAGATAGTTCATATAATCTTTCCAGTGATTCTTTCCTTTCCTTATCTGTTTCCAGTTTATTGATGAATTTCTTCATTTTTGAAAGGTCAGATAATTCAGTTTTTCTATGTAACGGTTCCTTAAACCCTAAAAGGTAATATTCAATATCTTCCAGGGTTCCCCCATTTTTTAGGATAATTTCTGCTTCATCCTCTATATCATCCACACCATGGTTTTCCGTTACTTTTATCTCTGGCTTGATAACTACCTCCACTAAACGTCCGTATTTTCGAGCAGCATCTCTAATTTCTTTCTCATTCAAATCCACACCCAAAAGGAAACCTTCCTTCTTAAGTTCATCAGCAACGGCTTTTAAAGCTTCCTTATTAGGGCCGGAAACCCAATGGGAATGTATTCCACTAACAGATTCGTATATACGTTCTAAAGATTTTTTACGTGAAGGTTCGCGTTCCAAAATATTTAAAAACCTATCTATCTGATCCAAACTGGTTATTTCTATTTTCCTGGCCAGAGGCTCTGTAAATTCCGGTAGATGATATTCAATATTCTCCAGGGTACAGTGATGTTTTAATATTATTTCAGCTTCGCGACGGATATTATCCACACCATGCATTTCGGTGATCTTCATGATGGTTGGCTGTATGGCTGCAAAGAAAATGTCTTCAGCACCACTATATTCTGGAGATATGACTTTATCCGCTCCGGCATGTTTAAGTCTTTTTATATTCACTTTTTTACTGGCTCTGGTGACGATCCATGTATCTTCACGTAATTCACGTGCAGTTAAAGTAATAAAAAGATTATCTACATCATCACCAGTGGTTATAATAACTCCACGAGCTCGGTCCATCCCTGCATCCATCATGATACTTTCATCAGTAGCATCGCCAGGGATGGCCAGGACACCTGGTTCCTCCCATAACTCTTTTTCAACGATTGATTTGTCTTTTTCTATTATAATTGCTGTTTGATTTCTTCTCAATAACTCTTTATGAACGGCGCTGCCTACTCTGCCATAACCACATAGAATAAAATGATTTTCTGTATTGGCTATCCTTCTTTTTTGCCTAGCGCCTGATGTTACTTCTTCAACTACCATACTAACCACCGTCACAGTTAAAGTAAAAGCATAGGCCACCAATCCAACTCCACCTATCACCAGGGTAATAGCAAATAGTTTTTGCAAAGGGGAATGTGGACTTATATCCCCATAACCTACTGTTGCTATGGTGATTATGGTGAAATATAAGGCGTTTATCGGATCGAGATTCATAATAAACAAGGATCCGATAAAACCATATATCATTAATACTCCTACACCGATTAAAGCATATCTCACAATGGAAAAGGGAATAGGTGTAATATCTTCCGGTAAGGGTAATAGTGGTATGGGGGCTTGGGCCACGGTATTCACCGTTTGAATTAATTATCCTATAAAATAACAATTTTTATTATAGTGATTTTTATAAATAAACCAATAGCTTTCTTAATATTAATTTTTATATTTTAGTTTTTAAATGTATCGATTAATCAGGCTTTTTTGCTAAAAGATTTGCAAGAACATGGGATATAACTTAAATTAAAGCTTCATGCCCTTTAACTCAATGGAAAATTATTTTTTTTGAAAAATTTAATAAATATTAAATCAATAGTTTTTATTATCAAATAATTTTTGACCTGATATTCATGACTCCTAAAGATATGATGGTATTGGATGCCAATGCCGAGGCAATGGGAATTCCCCGACAATCCCTAATGGAAAATGCTGGCAGATGTTTAGCATATAAGATAATTCATCTATTAAAACCATGTAAAGTAGTGATATTTGCAGGAACCGGTGGAAACGGTGGTGATGGATTTGTATCTGCAAGATACTTAATGAATAAAGGGTTTGAAGTACATGTTTATTTATTAGGACATCCGTATCGAATTAAATCCAAAGAAACCGCCATAAACTGGGAAGTTTTAAAGAAAATTAAAGAACTCCATTCTCCTCTAAAAATCTCAGTAATTGAAGATTCAGCAGATCTATCAGAAATACAGGCAGAAATAATAATAGATGCCCTATTGGGTACAGGAACCGAAGGAAAACTCAGAGAACCTATCTCTAAAGCAGTTGAAATAATAAATAAATCTAAAGCCATAAAAATAGCAGTAGACATTCCCAGTGGCATGGATCCACTCACTGGTAAAGTATTTGACAAATCAGTACAGGCAGATTTCACATTCACTTTCCATCAGGAAAAATCAGGATTTAAAGATGCAAAAGCAGAATATTTAGGGGAAGTTCATGTCTGTGATATAGGAATTCCTACAGAAGCAGAAATAACCACAGGCCCTGGAGATCTTTTAAGACTTAATAAAAGACTAAATAAATCCCATAAAGGCCAGAATGGTCGAGTGCTCATAATTGGGGGAAGCAAGGATTATTCAGGAGCACCTTCCCTAGCAGCATTATCTGCACTGAAATCCGGTGCAGATTTAGCTGTGGTAGCATGTCCATCTGTGATAAGCTCCTCCATCAGATCATATTCTCCAGATTTAATTGTAAACAGCTTAACAGATGATTTCATAACCCCCAAGGATATAGATAAAATTTTAAAACTCTCCGAGAACGCTGATTCCCTAGTGATTGGATGTGGGATGGGAACAGAGAGTGAAACAGCAGTAACACTCAATTATCTACTGGAAAAATTGGATAAACCCGTGGTAATCGATGCAGATGCCCTTAAAATCATCGATACTGATTTGATAAAAAAATCTAATATAGAAATTGTTTTAACACCCCACGCCGCAGAATTTAAGGCACTCTTCTCTACTGATGTTCCTGAAAAATTAGAACAAAAAATTGAAATCCTAAAAGAAGTATCTAAAAGCTCAGAATCCACCGTACTGCTTAAAGGCAACACTGATATCATAGTATATCAAGATAATGTAAAACTCAACACTACAGGAAATCCCGGAATGACCGTAGGAGGAACCGGAGACTGTCTTGCAGGATTAATAGGTGGTTTAATAGCCCAAGGCCATCAAGGTTATGAAGCTGCATTTTTAGGTGCCTATATCAATGGAAGAGCTGGAGATATGGCATTTATGGATTATGGTGTTAATTTAACAGCAACTGATTTGTTAAATAAATTACCAAAAGCCTTTAAAAAATAATTTAATAAGAAAAACAAATTAATTTTTTAACCAAATTTAATAAATTTCTTTGGTTCAAAATTGGTTTCCATGGTCCAAAAATAAGCTTCTCCCCTAACAATGCGGAAAATTATAAGTCCGGGGTGATCAAAGGTCATACCAAATTCTTTAAGGAACGGCCTATCTTCTAACACTTTCTTTTTAAGTTCCAAGTCATCTACAAATTCAACTTCACCAGCCACCCTCATCATGGTACCGGTGGATTGTTCATCTGGCTGCCAAAAACATGCCTCTACCTTATTATTCTTCTGCAACTGCCCATAAACATCTTTTATAGATCCAATTTGGAAATAAAATCCGTTTTCATCGGCGAACCAGAACCCAAGGGCCCTTACACGTGGCTGATCCCCATCTACGGTAGCTAAGTAACATACTGGTGTTTCATTTGCAAATTTTATACAATCATTAAGATCCATAATAAATCCCTCCTTTATGAACTAAGAGTATTATACAATCCATAAGCCCCATTTAATAGGGCAGCAAAGCCAACGAATCCTAAAACTATCATTATTATCTCGTTTAGGTGTATAAATTTTAATTCCACCGCTAAAAGTACAATAACTCCTGCTATTATGAATAGAACATTTTCCACGATTTTTTCCCGCATAAATTTCACCATTCTTATTTTGGGTTTCTCATATTTAATTAATGTTTAAACCAAAGCACTAACCACCCAACTTGGGGTATTTTAAGGGAGCCATTATTCCAGGTGAGTACTCGACCAGTTACTTGGTCGGAGGATACCATTTCTTCATCATATAATGTGTTGTTATCTCCTTTCATCTTAAACTGCTTTTTACCAGATGATTCATTAACTTCTGCGACACGATGGATAACAAATTCCTCCTCCGAAGAATGAGACTTACTATAAATGATTACATCTCCT
>JAJFTX010000192.1 GCA_021372715.1 Methanobacterium sp.
CCGAGGGCTTGTGCCCCAATTATCCAGTAGGGATTATTGGAATTTAAAAGACTCATGAAAAATATAGCATCTGCATATTTGCAAACTCCACTGGTGTTTCCAGGAAATAGTATTATAGGCACATCAATATTCTCCTGAAGAGCTTTAGCTGTTAAATCCAGATCAAAAGAATCTGTTGTGGATCCTCCCAGCATTATACCATCTGTTCCACCAGCGATGGCCTCTTTAGCTATTTCAACAGCTCGATCTGGACTTTGCTCCTCTGGATCTAATAGTGTCAGATGCAACTTCCTATTTTTAAGCCGTTCACTGATATAATTTTCCACATTCATCATAATCACTGTTATAAATAGTGTAAAATAAGATCATTATAATAAAATAGTATTAGGGTATTTATTACCCTAAAATTATCCTCTCGGTTCTTTGGCCTTGAATCTCAAACCTTTGTATCCGCATTTTCTGCATGTCTTAGCAGTTGGCGGGTTTCTTGCGTTACATTTGAGACAAATCTTGATCTTGAATAATCTATTTTCTGCTTCTTCAAATCTAGCCATTATTCATCCTCCTATAAAATCATTTTGAATATTTACAACTTCCATGCTTGATTTAGCATGTGAATAAGCTTCTAAAAGCTCATGATTAAGCTCCAGAAAATGAGGTCCCCACTTGAACTGGGACATAATATCGATAGCAATATCTTTAAACCCCACTATATAAAAGGTTGCTGCAATAGCCTCTGCAGTTGAAAGGATGCAGGGTTTTCCATAATTGGTTGGATTGGCAGCGATGAGGAATGGAAGGGAACGATGATTTTTACGCCCCTTAAACATCACCGAAGACCTGTTAATCTTCTTCCATGAACAATCAAGTGCATTGATGCCTTTTTCTTCTATGGTTTTTCGGTCTTCGGGAGACAGTGCCTTCTCTGCAAAGGGATCCAGAATAATGGCACCGTTAGGTAACATGTTAAGTTTATTTACTACTTTAACCTTTCCCCCACGAGCCATTTTAAGGGTGGTGCATTTACGACGATCACATTCTTCAGCGTGGTATACTATGACTTTCTTCTTCAATTTCAAAACCCAAAAGTGAATCCAATGATTTAATTTTTTACCTTTTATGTTTTCTTATTAAAGATGCTATTTTATTATCAAAGTGATTTAACTTTTATTATTTAATTTTTTTTTAAATTGCATTTTTTATTCTATCAATTATTATACTGGATATGTTGTTATTTGATAGATGTGCGCTGATAATTACATTTATGATTTCATTATCTGTGGAAACCAGTTCAGTTTCATATTGATTAACATTACCATCTTTTTTAAGTAACTGGACCAGTTCATCTCGATCTGCCGGATTTTTATAGTATTTTATGATGTTTTCGGCTTTGAATTTTTCAATACTTTTTGATTTAACCATATGGACCATGGCTTCATTTGCAAATTGGATATCACCATTAATTTTGGTTATTAATACACCGACTATAGAATTATCCACCAATTCACGATATTTTTTCTCGCTTTTAATTAGGGCTTCCTGAGATTTTTTAAGTTCAGTTATATCTCTGAAATACCATATTCTACCATGATAATTGTCATTTGCACAAATTGGAGATGAGTAACTTTCAAAAACTTTCCCATCTTTGAATTCTATTTCATCACTGCTTTTTTGATCTTTATTGGCATTAAGATGCTCTATTGTCTTGGCTACATATAAAGGATATTTTAATTGATCTGTAATAAACTTAATCAGCTTTTTATCATCTTTAGATTCCAATATGGTTGTTGATATGTTCCACATTTCATTAAAACGCTGGTTGTATAGAATAGGTTTTCCATTTTCATCTACAACAAGAATACCATCGATTGTTGACTCCAACTGCGCCTCTAAAAGCATGTTCTTAAACTGAAGTTCCTCCTGCATTTTTACTCGTTCGGTGATGTCAATAGATAAGATAAATATGCCTTCAGGAACTGGATGAATACTGAGTTCATACCATCCAACACTACCATCGGGATAGACAAATTCATTGTCAATATGATGGGATGAGCGTTCTTTCATGCAGCTTCGCAGGACATCGAATAATTCGGTATTTTCAATACCAGAATATATCTCCATCATGGTATGTCCCAATAATTCCTCCTTTTGGGCATGTCCCTGTTTGGCAACTGCATCGTTGACATATAAATAGCGCCAATTTGGACTGATTATCTGACATCCCTCCATCATATTATCCAGTACACCGCGAAATTTTTTTTCATTTTGAACTGCTACTTCTTGAGATTTTTTTAGTTCTGTTATGTCCAAAAGAGATGCCACACTCTTTTTTGTACCCGGAATGATGTCTACATCTAAGTGTATGTTTTTAATATTTCCCATTTTATCAATGAACCGGAAATCATATGAAGTGGGTGCTGCTGTTGGATCAACTCTGCGAAGACTGTGATATTTCTTCATGTCTTCCAGATCATCCTCCATTACAAAATCAGTCCATCTTTTTTTACCCTCTAATTCTTCTCGAGAATAACCGCTGATCTTTTCAAATTGTGCGTTGGCCAGAGATATGGTCTTATCTCCCTCTATTATAACGGTCGCCGTTCCGGTGTGCTCAAAAATCGTCCGATAATAAGTTTCTCTCTTCTTTAATTCTTTTTCAATTTTTTTAGTTTCAGTTATATCCCTGACAAAAGCTTCGGTGCCCTGTATTCCCCCCTCATCATCATAGATATATTGAACATTCATAGATATCCAGAATGAAGAACCATCCACTTTTACAGATTCAACTTCCATATTCTCCACTTTACCGTATTTCTTCAATTGGGCGAGCATTTTTTGTCGGTCTTCTGCGGACTTGTACATTGAAACGGCAGTTAAACCAATCATTTCTTGTGGAGAATCAAACCCATACATTAGGGCTGCTGATGGACTGGCCATAATAATTCGTCCTTCTTTATCTCCCCTAAAATAGGCATCTAAAACATTTTCAACAATACTACGATACTTATCCTCACTAATCTTTAATTTACTCTCCATATCATGCTTATACAAAGCCAGTTCAATGATATTATTTAGCTCAGTTTTGTTAACTGGTTTTATTAAATAGCCATAAGGAGATGTTAGTTTAGCCCGTTTTAAAGTACTTTTTTCTGGGTGAGATGTTAAATAAATCACCGGAATATCAAAATCGTCCTTTATTAAAGCTGCAGCCTTAATCCCATCCATATCCCCTTTCAAAACTATATCCATCAAAACCAGATCTGGTCTTAGGTCAGCAACTTTTTTAAGAGCATCTTCTCCAGTTGAAGCAACACCAACCACCTGATAGCCAGAAGATTTTAAAGACTTTTCAAAACTCATAGCCTCAATAGATTCATCTTCAACAATTAAAATCTTGGAGTTCAAATTTTGCATCAATATTTTATTTATTTTTATTGTTATTTCCTTTTTTTTATCAAAAATCCCAAACAAAAATAGTTTTTATAAGTCATTCTTAAATTTTTTTTAATATTCTCAATTATTTCCAAATATTAATTATTGGAGATTGAATTAAAACAGTAAAACAATAAATTTATTATATCAACTATTTGACCGTTCATATTCCAGTATTTTGGTCACTGCCATTCCTGGATTTTTTATTTCCTCAACATCGTAATAACGACCCCCAGCAGCAAGTGCCAAGTCCATATTAAATTCATGCCCAAATTTAACTGCTTTTTCAAAGTTTATTACTATAGTTGATATTTCCTTTTCTTTTAAATCACCGGCAATCTTCAGGGCATCCTGAACTGGACCTTCATCTATGGCTATGTTGGGCATACCATCGGTAAGTATGATCATCATAGGAACATATTCGTCCCTTAATTTCTCCTGTTTCAGGATTTCGTAACCTTTTTTCAGACCAGATGCAAGGGGTGTGGTACCGCCCACTCTTATGTTGTCTATTTGTTCCTGGAATGATGATGCCCTGCGGGTGGTGGGGATGATTATCTGTGCCTCTTCTCCTTTAAATCCCACCACACTGATCTTATCCTGATGACGATTAATATCTTCCACTAGACTATTTAAAATACCTTTAATCCTATTAGCTTTCCTTTCAGAAACCATAGAGCCGCTTATATCAACTACTAATACTATAGATGCTTTTGCACCATGTTTTCTGACTTTATGGCGAATATCCTGACTTTCCACTTTTATACTACCCTTTGATCCTAAAGCAGCTGCTCTGAGGGTGGCATCTATTGCTACGTCTCCGGAATCTTTTTCTGGAAGCTTACTTTTTATATAACGGCCTTTTATAGTCTTCGAATCGACTCTTTTACCATATAACTTCTTTTTTTTCTTTCCCTTCATTTTTAGAAGTTTTTTCACATCAATATCATATGGATCTTCATCCACGACTTCATCCTCTTTTTCCTTGGTTTTAAGCTTCATACCTCTTTTTTTATCTCCACCCGCTGGTGGAATTTTTTTTTTGTTCTCTTCTTCATTTTTTTTCTGAGAAAGCTCAGATTTGGCCTGTTCCATTTTCTTTTTTATTTTATCCTGATCTAATGATGATTTCTGGAATCTTTCCCCAAGTACCAGCAGCGCAGCTTCTGATACGTGATTTTCGTTTACAATGAGTTGGTTGTGGTACGCTGCTATGGTTTTAGCGGTTTTTAAAATTGCAATATCTGCCCTATGACCATCTACACCCATATCCATACATATCTGAGCTATTATCTCCATCAGTTCATGTGAAATAGTCACATCTTTTAATATCTTACGAGCTTTTATGATTTTATCTTGAACTTCCTTTTGATTCTCCTTGAATTTCTTTCTAAAGGCATGAGGATCGCTTTCAAACTCTTCCCGTCTTTCCATGATTTTTACCCTTTCTTCCAGATCCATGATGCTGCTTACTGTAATATGAAGACCTATTCTATCGGAAAGTTGAGGTCTAAGCTCTCCTTCAGCAGGGTTCATGGTCCCTACCAGAATAAAATTTGATGGATGAGTTAAAGAAACTCCTTCTCTTTCTACTATGTTTATTCCGTAGGCAGCTGCGTCCAGTAACACATCAACCAAATTATCATCCAACAGATTGATTTCATCTACATATAAAATGTTTCTATTTGCATCAGCAAGTATTCCTGGTTCTAATGCTTTTATACCTTCTTTTAAGGCTTTTTCTATATTAATGGAACCAACTACCCGATCTTCGGTGGATCCCAGTGGTAATTCAACTACCCGCATGTTCTTATCTTCTAGTTGAATCTCACCAGTTTTACAATATTCACAGAGTGATTCTTTATCTTGGGGGTCGCAGTTAAAAGGACATCCTTTCACCACAGTTATTGGTGGTAATAAGTCAGCTAAAGCCCTTACCGCTGTGGTTTTACCTGTTCCTTTATCCCCTTTAATGAGCACGCCCCCAATACTCGGGTTAATGGCATTTATTATCAGGGATTTTTTAATGTTCTCCTGGCCAACTATGGCCGTAAATGGAAAAATAAGGTTTTTCAATCTTCTCACCATTCAATAAATAATAAATATGTATCTATTTTCGTTTTTAATTAATTCTTTTAAATGGAATGTAGGATATTATATGATAATTACTGAAATAAAAAGATATGTATAAAAAAATTATGATAAAAAAAAATTTAATTACATAATGGATGAGATTCAAACACAAAAGATAAATAACCTCATCTACATAAACCACATTGGTGATATCAAATGTGCACTGTTGGAGGTCCCATGGCGGACATCAAAATGAAAAAACTGAAAACTAAAAGGTACCGATGCCTGGATTGTGAAAATGAATTTAAAGGTATTGGAAAAAGAGTTGTTTGTCCTTCATGTCAGTCCGAGAATGTAGAAGAGTTAAGTTAAATCCTGATGAAATTTTATTTTTAAAAGGAAGTTCTGGAGAACTGGGCGTTGTTAAAGCAGCAAAAGATATTCAAATATTCATTGGAATGCCGGAAGGCGAGGAAATTGTACAGTTTCTCCAGGATGAAGATCTTATTGCTGTTTCTGCATTTTCAACTGGTGAAAAAGCAGAAAAAGGTATTAAATGTATGATTCACTTTCTAAGAGAACAGGGATCTCCCATCATTGTATTACCAAAAAATCATCCCACATCCAAGAGATTGAAGATGGTAGTATCCTGCGGAGACATCATAAGACTCGATTGCAACATACAACCAGGGACCCATCCGGAACAGGATATTCTCTGTGCTTGTGAAGATCTTAGTGGAGTTGAAATTAGTGCATATGATGGTGGAGTTGAAATTAAAGGAACCTCCGATTTTTCCTTTGAAAAAAATATAATTAAAAAATGTTAATTAAATTTATAATACTGTACAAAACTAATTAAATAAATTCTTTATAATACATAAAAAACTAATTAAATAAAAATTAATTCATAATAAAAACGAAAGGTCAGTATATGTCAATTTATGATTTTTACCAAATATTCGGACAGATAGTATTTATACTAGGATTATTGCTCCTGGGTTTACTTTCTACAACCCTTATTTTAGGTAGATTACAGATTAAAGAGGATAGACTTATATTTCCTAAATTACTCCTTTTTACAGTAGATGTTTTCTATGGGCTTTTTAAAAAGTTTGCAGAAAATGTAGGGGTAGATGGGAAAATAGTGGATCAGATAGGTGTGGAAGTAAGGAACAAAGTTAATCAAAAGCTTTTCAGGAAAATAAAACCTGAAGATAAGATTTTAGTACTTCCTCATTGCTTAAGACACTCCGATTGTCAAGCCAACCTGGATACATCAGGAGTAGTATGTCAAAATTGCAATAAATGTGTAATTGGTGTCTTAAAAAGCAGAGGAGAAGAGATGGGATATAAGGTTTTTATTATACCCGGTTCACAATTCCTTAAAAAGATCGTGGAACAGAATAAATTTAAAGCTATTCTGGGAGTGGCCTGTTATCAAGATCTTAACTTATGTATGATGAAGGTCTCTAAATTCTCTGTTCAGGGAGTACCCCTTCTAAGAGATGGATGCGTTAATACTAAAGTAGATTCCCGGGCCGTATTGGAAAAGATGGGCGCCATTCTACCAGAAACAGGTAAGATAAAACTGGACAGTTCCTGCAGTACAGAAACACATCGTAAAAAAACTCTCTGATCACTGGACAATACAATATTCAATATCATATAATAAAATTATAATCTTAATAGGGTTCCTTTTAACTACCTATTAACTTAATTCTTTTTTTAGCTGATAAGATCAATGGATGAATATGTCCTCGATCTTCACCTTAAAAAAGGTTGCAATCTTAAATGCCAAAGCTAAAGAAGGATCATATTTATTTCTTTCAATGGCTATGATGGTTTGTCTGGTTACACCCAACTCTTTTGCCAGTTCTTCCTGGGTGATATCCAGCATAGCCCGGTAAACCTTCAGTTTGTTCTTCATAATACCATAAATTTGTTGTAATCTTTTCAAAATTTTCTGTTATAGTATATTCTGGCGAAGAGATATAGGACAATACAAAAGGCCGTTATTATGAAAAGCGTGCAGGAAATGGGTAAACTTGAGGGATACTCGTTTTTAAAATTTATAATAATTATTCCCACCCATAAAATCATCATTTGAGAAATACCCAGAGTCATGGTGGCTGCTTTCTCGTTTATAAACTGGGTTCTTTCATCTTCTACCAGGATATTACTGTTACCCTTTAAAATTTCTTTTAAATTACTACGATGTATATATAATACTGTGCCCAGTGCACAGGAAAGTATCACTGCCATTATAACGATATAGAGATTACTTAAAATTATACTAATAATCCATAGCCCTACAATAAATACCGACAAAATCTTTATAAATAGGCCAGATTCGAAAATGGAAAGTATCTTTAAGATTCCTGATTTTTCATCCATAGTTTCACACTACTTAAATTTTGTTTTTCCTTATTAACCTCCAGAGAGTAATCTGTGAAGCAAAAACAGTAGTAAGTAATTGTAAAAAGGGAGATATAAATACCATGAGAATTATCCAACCTATAAAACTTATTTTAGGATCATAGAGAATCATAGGAATTCCAAAATTAGCGTAATCAGCATAGGGATTTAGGAGCATGGTACTAATTGGCCCCCATATAATTAACATCCAGATAAAGGTAACTAAAGACGAATATATACCGTATTTTAAACTTATAGTTATAATTTCCTTTAAATCTCTCTTTGAGAGAGTGATTCGTTTAATAACATACCATCCTACTAAGAATCCCAGTAATATGTTGAATATAGGAACACCCATTCCTATTCCAACAAGTAAGGTATCTAAAAGGAAATATATGATAAATGTTAATTTAACATTTATTTTAAAGATGTTCATGTAAATAGTACTTTACATTATGTTATATATGTTTTACTAATGGTAATCGAAGTGATTCAGCATTATTAAAAAAATAATAGATAGAGTCAAATTGCATCCCCTGTTCCCTCAGATATTATATCATCTCCCTAAAAATTAATAACAATTATAACATCTGGATTATAATCTTTTAGTGCATGAAATTATTAAATGAATTATTAATAAAACCATTAAATCAGGATATCTATAAATTAGCCTTTCTACATCAATCCTTTTCAAATGAAAATAACCTCAACGAATGCTATGAAAGATTAGAATTTTTAGGCGACGCAGTTCTGGACTTAGTAGTATCTGAATATTTATACAATTCAAATTCCCAATTAACTGAAGGCCAGTTAACCCGTATGCGTGCCAATTATGTTTGTAAAAGAGCATTATACACTTATTCTACTGAATTAGGGTTGGATAAACATATAAAACTAGGTGTAGGTGTAGAATTAACCCGTAGAGAAGTAAATTCTATTATCAGCG
>JAJFTX010000211.1 GCA_021372715.1 Methanobacterium sp.
ATAATAGTTATTTAATTGATTTTATATGAAAAAATAATGAATGTGATTTTATGGATATTTTACAAGCAATAATCATCGGAATAGTTCAAGGACTCACAGAATTTCTTCCTGTGAGCAGTTCTGCTCATCTGGTAATTGTACCATATTTATTGGGTACTGAATCCAGCCTGGCATTTGATACATTACTACATATTGGTACTTTAGTGGCAGTTGTGGTTTATTTCTGGAAAGACCTGGTAAATATGATCAAATCCTTCTTATCCAGCATAATGGACCTACCCCGAGGTCAATTTATAAAGGGATTAAAGGAAGATCAGTTTAAAAAATTGGCCTGGCTAATCATCATTGGCTCGATCCCCGCTGGATTAGCGGGGGTACTGCTTAAAGATTTTTTTGAAGGCCTATTCAGTAATTTAATGGCTGTAGCAATCTTCTTATTAATTACTGGTTTTCTGCTATATTACTCGGAGATGGTGTCACGTAAAGTTACCCAAAAAACTAGTTTAAAAGAGATGTCCATTAAAAGCTCTTTATTAATTGGTGTGGCACAGGCCTGTTCAATCGCCCCCGGTATATCACGTTCTGGGGCTACAATTTCTACAGGTCTATTTCTAGGCTTGGAAAGAGAATTAGCCGCTCGTTTCAGTTTTTTACTATCCATACCAGCCATCCTGGGAGCAGCCCTGGTACAGGCTAAAGATATAACCTCAATATTTGATTTAACCACTGGCGCCGCCATAGCAGGATTTATTGCTGCGATAATTACCGGTTATCTGGCTATAAAAATAGTTCTTAAATTGATATCTGAGAAGAACCTCCTGATATTCGCATACTACTGCTGGGTTGTAGGAGTTCTCACATTGATTTTAAGCTATTATTATGGTTTGATATAATTGATTAATTTTTATAAAAAAATATAATTAAAAAAATAAAAATTTGGTTTATTAGATTATCAGGCATTTCCTTTGATTAATGCTCCGATAGCTCCACAAATGGCACCAATTATGGCATCGACAATTATTGCTATGATAAGTGCCACTATTCCCAGACCAACTCCTGCTGCTCCGGCTAGAGCTCCCAATAAGACTAATGCTATGATTCCACCGATGATTCCACCAACAACACCTACTAGTGCCCCATGGATTGCACCGTTCATATATCCTCCACCAACAGCGTAACCAACGTAAATAGTTGCTATGATGTAAGCAATTATGCTCCATCCAGGGAGAACCAAATCAATAATTATACCGAGTATTATTGCGATCACTAAACCAATTATAACTGGAGTCCACTTCACTTCTACCATATTATTTCACCTCCTTTCAAAATTAATTATTTATTATTTCATTTCTGTTCCTAATATTTTTTTCTAAATTATTTTTTCTATATATTAACTGGTCAAGTATCTCTATTTATCAAAAAGAAAGATTTGCTATAATGTATGATGTAAAACTGAAAATCGATCTTATTATTATGCCTTTTAATGTATAATATAAATTTAAAATTATTAAAAATCCAATTTTTTTAAATAATCCTAATTTTTATTAATTTAAATTTTTTAATCCGCAAAGATAAATATTTCATCGATTTTAGCGTTTAATACTTGGGCTATTTTATGAGCTAATAATAAGGAAGGATTATATTTGCCTTTCTCTAATTATATGATGGTTTCTCTTATCAAGATAAAAAATAGAAATTTAATGTTATTTTTAAAATATCTCATTACATAGCTGTTCAGTTCTTCTCCGGATATCTTCCATTGAAATTCCTTTCAGTAAAGCAGCCATCATAGCTCCCCCAGCTCCTACTCCTTCCTTAACTGATCCATTTAGATAGTTTTTAAGGCCCTGATGATTCGATTTTTCAAAATGAGGATCAACTGCAAATATGGAATAATCCGCAATCTGATGGGATATGTAGTTTATATCAGAAGTTTCATCATGAGCCACGAAAATAGTGGTGGTTATGTTTAAATTTTCCCATTCAAACTCAGGGAGAATCTTTTTAATAACAGCGCATACCGCAGTCATCTGGGTGCCTCCAGCAAGGGTGATTGGTATTTCAATACCAGATACAATTCCCGCCACTGCAGGAATCATAGGATCACCCACTAATTCCACAGCTTTTAATGGATCATTTGATAATTCACCAGGTTTAATCCCCGCAGCTTTCAAACCATTAGCCACCGTCTTCTGCTTAAGATCATGGGGGTTATAGGGCATGCTTCCACTTACTTTATGGTTTACATCATAACCCATAGCTGTCAGAACCCCAAGCGCCGTCGTAGTTCCGGCGGGGGTGCTTTCACCAATGAAAAGATGATCTGTAAGTTTAGAAAGAACTTTGCCCAAAATTTCTCCCTGCTTAAAGATCTGTTCAGCATTTACCACTGCCTGTCCCGTTTGAATATCCTTCCCTGGTTCCTGATTAATATTGACAAATGGAATGTTTGGTTTAATCGCAGCCCCAGCATCAGCCACTAAAAAAGGTAAATCCGCCATTTCCAATGCTGCCTTGGTAATCACGGCTGGAGTGGGTGTAGATGATCCCTCAACCACGGTTTGGGGAATTTCCGGGAGGCAGAGTGGTCTTCCGTGAACAATTAATTCCACATCCGCCGCGGGTGTGTATTCTGTTAATTCTGGTGATGCACCCGCCCCAGTTATGCCTGGAATATTAGATGTCTCTGTAGTGGCTATTACACATAAAAATAGGGGATCTTTTGGTAGGGGCAGTTCTCCTGAAGAACCGAATTGTCTGATGATGTTGGTCAAATTGATGCACCTTTTATAAAAATTAATTTTCAAGGAAAATTTCTATTATATTATATTTACACTAATATATTACACTAGAAATACTTCCCATAAAACTTATACTTAATCATCTTATTTATATTAAATTCAGTTAAAATTATAAATAGTAGTATATTTGTCCTTAAAATCAATTAATAGAATTTGTTAAACAGGAATATAAGCTGGAGATGGAACATATAATGATATGTTTAGGATTAGAAGGTACAGCAGAAAAAACAGGTGTAGGAGTTGTTGATTCTTCCGGAGAAATCTTGGCATCTGTAGGAAACTCCCTTATACCAGAAAGCGGAGGGATTCATCCTAGAGAAGCCGCTGAACACCATGCTAATAACATCGTTCCCCTGATAAATGAAGCCTTAACCGAATCCAAGCTATCATTAAGTGATGTTGGCCTGATAGCCTTTTCTCGGGGGCCGGGATTAGGCCCTGCATTACGTACCATAGCCACTGCCGCGCGATCTCTTAGTCTTTCTTTAAAAGTGCCCATAATCGGAGTTAATCATTGTATAGGCCATGTGGAAATCGGCAGACTCACCACCGGAGCACAGGATCCTCTGACCCTTTATGTTAGTGGGGGTAACAGTCAGATTATCGCTTTTGATCGGGGACGGTATCGGGTTTTTGGAGAAACACTGGACATAGCTTTGGGAAATTGTTTGGATCAATTTGCCAGATCCCTGAATCTGGGCCATCCTGGCGGGCCTCAGATAGAAAAACTAGCCTTTCAATCTGATAACTATCTTAAACTACCATATACTGTTAAAGGAATGGATTTATCCTTCTCTGGATTATTAACCGCCTCAATACGGAGGTTTGAAAGTGGTGAGTCCTTAGAGGATGTTTGTTATAGTTTACAGGAAACTGCTTTCTCCATGGTCACTGAAATAACTGAAAGAGCCCTTTCTCACTCTAAAAAAAAGGAAATTATGTTATGTGGTGGAGTGGCTGCAAACAAACGACTTAATGAGATGATCTCCATCATGGCTGAGGAACATTATGCCCAGTTCTATCAGCCCCCACTTAAATACTGCGGAGATAATGGTGCTATGATCGCCTGGATGGGTCAGTTGATGTTTCATTATGGGCAGGTCCAGAAAGTGGAGGATACTACAGTTATTCAACGATATCGTACGGACCAGGTTGATGTACCATGGATGAAAACCACTAAAAACCACCTGAAATTACCCCCAGATATATTGGAAAAAGGTGCTGAAGCAAACATCTACCAAAGCGAATGGATGGGACAGGAAGTAGTTATAAAAGACAGAATTTCCAAAAATTATCGGATAAAAGAAATAGACCTTCGATTAAGAAAGAAAAGAACCAGAGGGGAAGCAAAGCTACTTCACCTTGCCAAAAAATGTGGGGTATTCACTCCCCTGATATTTGACATTAATAAAGATAATAACTCTATAACCCTTGAAATGATACCGGGATATACCATTAAAGATATTCTGGATAGATCTAAACTAATGCAAATTAAAGTAATCTGTGAAAAAATAGGTGAAAAGATAGCCCAGCTCCATAACTGCGGAATAATACATGGTGACCTTACCAGTGGTAATTTAATACTTAAGGATGATGAAGTGGTTTTCATAGATTTTGGACTTGGTAAAATCTCTGATCTAGTTGAAGATAAAGGAACAGACCTTTTAGTGTTTAAAAAGGCATTAAACGGTATACATTATAACATAGCAGAAGAATGTTTCCAGTCTATTTTAAAAGGATACCGTAAAGCTGATGATTATGATGAGATTGTAAATAAAATTGAAGAAATTGAGGGCCGTAGACGTTATACTAGTGATGAACTCTTTTAAATTACCATGGTAATAAGGATTGGAAATAATAAGTTTGATTTATTATTTCATCCACACTTTAAAGTTAGAAAAAATTTTATAATATTTAAAAATAAGTATAAAAAATTAATTATAGCTTAAATTAAATTAAATCATTATATAATCCTTATTTTTAATATCAAAAATCATATAATGCTCTTTTATTAATACAAACTACTGAATGAATAATTAATTTAATTCTACTAATGGTGCTGATGATTATAAAACATTCGGAGGGGTTATTTTAATGAAATAGGGTTTACCATGACTTTAATTGTTAAAATCATCTATGCAGAAGGAACATTCCAAATTCATAAAATGTAAACCATCTTAGAATGTCTTAAATTTAAAAAAGAGCTCTAAAATCCCTGTTTTTTGGAAAAAAAATCAAAACCTTTATATAACATGATAAAGTGAAAATATTTTGTTCAAATTATAGTCCTAAATTCAATTTAGGGCATGGAGGCGGTAAAATTAAACGAACATTATTAGCATTTAGTTTATTGCTAATTTCTTGTATTGCATTATCAAGTTGCTCATTTGCAACAGAAACAAATCAAACTACTATCAATGGATATACATATACTTCGGCACAAATTCAAGATGCTACTGATCGTGTTAACGCGTTCCAAGAAACAAATAACAGACTACCAAATTACGTAACCATTTCAGGACAAAAGATCCTCATAAACGATTTCTTACCTTACATGGGAAACACAGGCTCAACTTCAACCACAAACAGTAGCTCAACCGGTACATCAGCAGGAACTTCAACTACTACTGGTGTCAGCTTCACCAGTGCTCAGATAAATGATGCTTCAAATCGGGTTAATTCCTTCATAGGAACCAACTCTAGATTACCTAACTATGTAACCATCGGCAGTTATCAAGTTACTATTCCACAATTCTTACAATTAATGGCTCAAAACATAGTCAATTTAAACAGCGGCATAACATCATCAATAACCCTCAAAACAGTTAACAGTCCATCCAGCGCTTCAGAAACTGTCACCAGCGGATCAATCAGTAAAACAGAATACGTTACCATCGCAAAAAATATTCTATCAACCATAACCAGCACAGGCCAAGCACCTAGCAACGTAAACAGTTCACTGGGAACATTGAAATATGAAACAGTATTCTACAGTTTATCTAAAATACTCAATTACTACAAAACCAACAGCAGATTACCCAACTACGTTTCAGTCTCAGCCTGGAGCACAGGCAGTAGTAGCGGCACAACCACCAATAGCAGTTCAGTTCAAGCCATACTAGATTCCATAGGATATGCAGAGGCAAAATTCCTAGACATACAGGGACAATCCAGTGCATCAGTCATGACAAGAGTAGGTTACGGTGATTGCTGGGCAGACTCTGAATGGCTCTATAATAAACTCAACACAGCCGGCATAGCAGCCCGAATAATGGGATATGTAGGTGGCGGTACTGGAGCTTGGTACAGGCATGCCTGGGTACAAATAAACACCGGGAACGGATGGGTAAACTGGAGTTACACCAAATATTCCAGCCACCACTTTGGCGATGGATTAGGAGCTGCAGCTTACGTCCTTATAGCAGCCAGTAGTAAGATTGTTGATGTATCAGATATGGTAGCCACCGGATACTAATTAGACAAGATCACTGATTAGACAGCAAAATTCCAGCCATAAAAACTGAAAATATAAGTTGCCCTAGATCTGGGAAGATCTACTCAATCATGCTACTAATGAAAGTTTTAATTGGATTAGGCTATTAAAATCCTTTTTTCTTTTTAAATTTTTAAATAAAGCCTATAAAATGGAAAATTACAAAAAATTTTGTTCATATCCTAAAACCAAATTATTTAAGCTTAAGATCATAATGCTTAATATGAATTCAAGTCATTAGTTGGGTCTATTTATGGCTAAAATTGGTAATATTTCTATGAACATAACCTTTATAACAGGTAACCAGCATAAAGTTAAAGAAGCCCAGGGAATATTAAATAACTTGGGAATTTCACTGGAGCATGCTGATATCGGCTACCCCGAAATCCAGGGAAACCTGGAGGATGGATCGCTGGCTGTCTGAATCGCTTGCCAAGTATAAGTATGTATTAATTGGTTTTTAAATCTTATAAAAATTGTTATTTCTTACACATTAACCTGTATTTTTGAATCCTGAATTACGCTATTTTTTTCTGTTATGACATAAGAATTCAACAAAAAATTAGAATGAATATAGAATCTAATTTTATTTATTATAATTAATCCTTGAAATATGGCTGGCTGGTCGCATGAATCACAATATCTGTTAAAATAAGTATTAAGAACTTCATAGATATCATAAAGTTGGTATAGGGCAAATGGCCTCTTTTTAATATGTTTACACCACTTTATCCTTAGAATGGGGATTAGAAATAAGTTTTCGTGAGATTTCTATCATTATTGCTTAGTTGATGGATCGTAGGACATAAATATTTGGTGTTACTTTTTAACATCATATGAATAATTAAATATAGCTCTTATAATATTGATAGTATAGTTTGCCCCATGTATTTTAATAGAGTGTTATTTTAATTAGATGATATTATCTTGAGGGCATGATGAACTCCCACCACATATTATTTCAGCGACATCTAATTCCACATCCATATTAGTCTTCATTTTACTGTTTCTGATGAAATAATGGTGGCGATTTGTACCTAGCTGCCTGAATTAGTTGTTAAGAAAGTATCGGTTATATTCTGTTTGGTTTATATGTAAAGAGCTATTTTTAACAATATTTAATTAGCTTGGGTGAAGACTTATTAAAATAGGTAGTGTTCCGAGCAGCGATTTAGCTATGGATATGTATATTGATATCTTCAATTGGTTTGGTTTTTAGATTCTTTTGTTATATTTTAGTTCTTTGAATGTAAAAGTGTATTGTGTTCCATTTGTTCGTTTGAGTTGTAGGGTGCCATCTAATTGACTGACTAGGGAGTTTACTAGTCTTAGTCCTAGGGTTGATTCTGTGCTGAAGTTTATTTCTTCTGGGAGTCCTATTCCGTTATCACAGATTTTAAGTTTATATTCTCCACCTTTATGTTTGAGGCTAACTGATATTTCTCCAACATCGTCTGTGAATGCGTATTTCAGGCTGTTTGAGACCAGTTCACTGATTATTAAACCTAGTGGTACTGATGTTTCTATGTTTAGATATATTTCATCAACATTAATAACCAGTACGATGGCTTTTGCTCCGTAAGAGTCAAATAAATTTAAAACTATGTTTCTTATGTAGTCAGAGAAGTTAATACGACTTAGATCTTCACTTTGATAAAGCATTTCATGTATCATGGCCATGGAAATCACACGATTTTTACTTTCCTCTAAAACATTAACTGCCGTGGGATCTTCTTTAACATAACTTTCTTGTAGATCTAAAAGGCTGGAGATTATCTGTAAATTATTCTTAACCCGGTGATGGATTTCTTTTAGTAGAACTTCTTTTTCATGGAGGGAATCCTTGATTGCTTTTTCTGAGTACATTTTAGCAATTACTGTACCGGCTTCCAGGCCGATGGACTCTAAAATGTCCATTTCAAGATCAGTTACAGATGTTTTTTCACTGCTGGCTATACTTATGGATCCGATTATTTTACCTGCCGAATAGAGAGGTACTATGGCCACAGATTTAAAACCAGTTCTTACAATACTAGGGGCACTTTCACTGTTATAGTACAGTGGCTTTTTATCACCATATAACTTAGAAAATGGCATCTCTTCTATGTTTGCTCGGCTATTATTTTCCAGAATTGATGTAGGGAAGTTTTCATGATAAACTAGTTCAACAAATCGTTTATTTCCTTCCAATAAATATATACCGCCACTATTAAACCCTAATAACTCCATGGTGGAATGAACAATTTCTTTAAGCAAATCATCAAAACTAGTTGCGTTGTTTGCCATATCTATAACTTGATTCAATATGGTGAGCTTTTTCAACTGATCCTTAGTTTGTTCTTCTGTAATTTTCTGTTTAGTGATATCACGGATAATGGAAGTGAAGAAAGTTTTTTCACCAGATTTCCAGGAGGCAAGAGACATTTCAAAAGGAAACTCAGATCCATCTTTCCGGAGTCCAGTTGTTGAAGCTGTTCTACCAATCAAACGGTGCTCACCACTTTCTTTGAATTTCTGGAGCTCATTTAAATAAGATTCTCTAAATCTATGCGGCATTAAAATGGTTAATGGCTTCCCGGTCATCTCTCCCTTTCTATATCCAAAGATATCCATTAGACTGTGGTTAAAGAAGATAATATTCCCATTTTCATCAGTGGTAACGATAGCATCAACCGCCGACTCAGCAACAGCACGAAACCGACTTGCATTATCTTTTAATTTATCTTCCGCTTTTTTATATTCGGTAATGTCACTACCAATCAATAACACATAATCAATTTTATCATCCTTCATTATATTAGTGGCCTGATTCAGAACCCAATGAATATCACCATTTTTATCAATAAATCTGGATCTATAAGAATCAATCTTTCTTTTTCTTAATCTTTGTGAAAAATTTTTACTGATCAAATCTAAATCCTCTTCTGGGAAAATTCCTAAATCCAAGAAAGTTTTACCTATCAATTCATCTTTGGATAATCCAGTAAATCGCTCTACTGCATCATTAACATCTAATAATACACCATCCGGATTTATAAGTATGGTATAATCAGGATTGGACTCAAAAAGATTTTTGTATTTCTCTTCACTCTCACTCAGTGCCTTTTCGGCCTTTTTAGTTTCGGTGATGTCGCGGTAAATGCTAACTCCGTAAATTTTTCCTTCCCACTGTTGAGAGGATAATTTAACTTCGCAAGTGATGGGTGAACCTTTAATTGGCATTAATTCATATTCTTTGAGATTTTCAGTGAATTCTTTTCCTTCTTGCTTTCTTTGCATTTCTTCAATGGCAATTTTTTTAGATGATGGGGTTAAGAAGTCTAAAAAGTTTTTACCTAATAATTCATCCACCGAATCTGCCTTTAATAATCTTATCATAGCAGGGTTAACATAATCAATTATTCCATGTTGTGTAATAATCAGACCATCTATCATACCCTCGGCGATGCCAAAAAACCTTTTTTCACTCGCAAGAACAGTTTTATCCATCTCATGCTTGTATAGCGCTAGTTCAATAGTGTTCTTTAAATCAGTCTTACTAACGGGTTTTATTAAATAACCATAAGGTGATGTGAGCTTGGCACGATTAATAGCACTCTGTTCTGGATGAGCAGTTAAATATATCAGAGGTGTATTAAATTCCTCTTTTATCTTGGCTGCAGCTTCGATTCCGTCCATTTCACCCTTTAAAACTATGTCCATTAAAACAAGATCAGGTTCAAGATCCGCTACCATCTTGAGAGCTTCATCACCTGTTGAAGCTATACCCACCACTTCATAGTCAAAAGAAGTTAATGATTGTTCGAAATTCATAGCCTCTATCAGTTCATCTTCAACAATCAAAATCTTATAACTCAAATCAAAACACCGTGAATAATATATTCTTTATGATTAATAATTACTAGTATTTGAACAGAATTAATTGAAATATCAGTGTTTTTTCAATTTACACTTTCATGAATCTATATCTTCAGAACAGATACCATTATAAAGTTAATTTTTTATATAATTTCTTCAAATTTTTATGTGGGGCAATTTAAGTATTTTTAGTACTTATTGATATATTCGGGTACTACAGTAGAAATCTAGGCCATTATGATTTATTATGGATTTGGGTTTGTAGTTCTTATCTCGGGCAAATTCTTTAAATTGTGGGTCATCTAAAATAGATATGTTATTCATTTTCTCACCTTCTGATTTTCTGCACTACCAGGAAGGATTAAATAAACCATGAATAACTAAATATGTTAAATACTGTTAAATTATTATTTAAATTAAAATTAACTGTTTAAGTGATTCACATATGCCGAAAGAAAGCCAGATTCAGAAAAACATAACCTTTATAACTGGTAACCAACACAAAGTTAAAGAAGCCCAAGGTATATTAAATAACTTAGGTATTGCACTGGAGCATGCTAATATCGGCTACCCCGAAATCCAGGGAAACCTGGAGGATGTGGCCCGGTATGGTGCACAGTATGCTAGTAGGCGTCTGGGTAAGCCAGTGATAGTTGAAGACGCCGGATTATTCATAAAAGCTCTTAAATGGTTTCCAGGGACATATTCATCCTATGTACAGGAAACAATAGGCAATAAGGGCATATTAAAGCTTATGAGTGATGTTAGTAACAGATACGCCGAATTCAGGTCGGTAATTGGGT
>JAJFTX010000130.1 GCA_021372715.1 Methanobacterium sp.
TCCCATTGATTATATAGACTTTGAAGGAATAATTCCCCAGGGTAATTATGGAGCTGGCACGGTAATAGTTTGGGATACTGGAACTTACCATAATCTAAATATAAAACAGGGCAATGAAACAACAATCGAGGAATCCATTGAAAAGGGACATGTGGAGATATATTTAGAAGGTGAAAAACTAAGAGGGGCCTATGCATTGATCCGAACCGGAAGAGAAGGGAGAAAGTTCTGGCTATTTTTAAAGATGAAGGATGAAAATGCGGATAAAAATGATATACTCCAAGAAAGACCGGAATCTGTTTTAACCGGACAAAATATTGAAGATGTTGAAAATGAGCTTGTTAAAACAAATTAAAACCAAATTTTTTAAAAAATATCAATGAAATTCACGGATTAATAACTGCACGGGCATGTCTATCAGCCCAGCACTGAATACAAACTCCAACAGGTAATCCAGCGGTGTGTGTATCTGCATATTCTATTTTAACATCCAATGCAGTAGTATTTCCACCCAATCCCATAGGTCCTATTCCCGTTGCGTTAATCTTTTCTAATATCTCTTTCTCCAGCAAGGCGATCCTTTCCTCTGGATGTAATACCCCAACTTCTCTTAGTAGGGCTTTCTTAGCTAGTTTCATAACCAGATCAGAAGAGCCACCAATTCCTACTCCCACCACAATAGGTGGACAGGGCTTACCACCAGCTTTAATAACCGTATTCAGTACGAAGTCTTTAATACCATCTATACCATCACCAGGCAGGCCCATTTTCAGTGCGTTATTATTTTCTGATCCGAAACCCTTGGGAAAAACAGTTAATTCTAGGTAATCTTCTTCGATTAGTTGGATATCTATCTGAGGGATGCCCACACCAACATTATTACCGGTGTTTATTCTGGTCAAGGGATCCACTACATTGGGACGTAAAGGTATGGTATTTGTAGCTCGCTTAATACCTTTCCGAATACCTTCATACAGGTTTTCCACTTCTATATTACCCAGCTTTACAAAAACGATGGGAAGACCCGTATCCTGACACATGGGAATTCCCATTTCACCGGCTGCATCAATATTCTCCAGAATGGCCTCTAAATTTAACCTACCGATATCATTGTCTTCTTTACTATAAGCATTTTCTAGGGCTTTTTTGACATCAGATGGTAATTTTATAACAGCTTCCTTGAATAATTTACAAATAGTCTCTTCAATTTGTTCTTGGGTGATCATAGTTGGTCTTTTTATTAATTATTGAAAATAAATTAATGAAATATAAAAAAATAATACTGTGAATTATTGTCTCAGTATTTCATTATCATCTTAATTTTTTCCAGTTCTTTAGCTAACTTATCCCTTTTATCATATAATAGGTCATTTGAATCCATTTTAAGGGCATTAGTAGGGCAGCTTAATACGCAGATTGGTTCTTCCTGATCTATGCACAGGTTACATTTCTTAGCAATACCTGATTCATTGATATTAATAGCACCAATAGGACAGGCATCTCGGCAAAGACCACAGCCTATACATCTGTCCTCATCTATTATTATAGCTCCATCTATCTCCTCTATAGCGCCTTCTGGACAAACT
>JAJFTX010000016.1 GCA_021372715.1 Methanobacterium sp.
AACAATTATGGACTCGTGACTTAAATTATTTACCTTTTGAGTCTCTTGAATTGATCGAAAAAAATCTTCAGTAAAAGCAGTGCAGGTATAATTTCAATTCTTCCAATCCACATATTGAAAATAAGGAAAATTTCAGCAACATCAGGCATATTAGCGGACACTATTCCCATGGAAAGCCCTACATTACCCTGGGCAGATGCTGCTTCAAAAAGAGAATCAATTCCACCATAACCATACTGCATTAAAACCATCCAACTGATGAAAATGAAAAATAAATATATAAAAACATAACTTCCTGCTTCTCTTATCTCTACATCCCCCACAGATTTCCCACTGATTTTTCTGGTAATCACCGATCCTTCAGGGGATAAAATCCTTTTAATTTCCCAATAAATTCCTTTAATTAAAGTTACAACCCTTATAAGCTTCAAAGCACCTGTTGTTGATCCGGCAGCCATACCGATGATCATGGAGATGATCAAAATTACCTTCGCATAATCTATCCAGGCCTCCATAGAACTAACCGGCAGGGTGTTCGAACCAGTACAACTCAGGGCCGAAACAACATAAAAAACAGCGTTAAGATTAGTAAAATTCGCATATACAATAAGAAGTATGGAGAATATAGTTACTATAATAATCATGGCTTGAAACTGCACATCACGAAAAACATCAATAACTTTACCTTTCAATGCTTTGTAATGAACTAAGAAACTGGTTCCACCTATTACCATTAATATGATGGTTATAATTGTAATCAAGTCACTACCATAGGCTCCTATATTGTTATTTTTAACAGACATGCCCCCTGTGGATAGGTTGGTAAAGGTATTATTTATTGCATCGAAAATGGACATGCCTGCTAGTACATAGAGCACAATTCCTAAGATGGTGTATAAGAGATATATCCACCAAATAGTTTTAACGGTGTTGGTGATGCTGGGTTTTATCTTCTCTTCACGTGCTTCAGATTTATATAAACGTGCAGCTGTGGTTCCTGGCCTTATTAAAATACCTATAACCATTATAACCACCCCTAATCCCCCTACCCATTGTTCGATACTTCTTAAAAATAAAACAGAGTTGGGTAATATCTCTACATCGGCAAATATACTTAATCCACTTCCACTCCAGGCAGACATGCTCTCAAAATAAGCATTTAAAAAATCTATATTGGTAGCAAACATCAAACAAATTCCACCAATTAATGCTGCCCAAAGCCAGGCCAGACCAGCTATTAACATCCCATGCCTTAGTCTTAATCTCCTCTCATCAAAGGGTACTTTTCTTAATAAAAACCCTAAAGCAATGGAAAATAAACCACAACCTATAAAACTAAGATAATTTGATTCTCCGTATATAACAGCAATTATAATAGGTATTAAAACTACTATGCCTATTCCCTGCATTATAATACCCAATGGATTGGATATTAAAAGAAGATCCCTTTTACCTACAGTAATTTTCATTTTATCCCATAATTAATCATGATTAACAGTTTAAATAGTTTATTACTGCCTATGATATAAAATTAATAATTCATTTATTACCTTAATTTGAATTTCCTATCATATTCTTCAATGACTGATCTCTGGTCTTCTGTTCTTTTATATTGCCTGAAACCAATATCTTCTCCCTGCATCAATCTGTTTATGGTACTTTCCATTCTTGAAGGATTAGGAGTATCTTCCATTATTAACTGGGTATGTTCATGTCCACCGGATATTTCTATATCCCCTGCTTTGAAAAGCCTTTCCAGAAGTCCCTGTGATATATCTATATCTTGAATCATGTGGTAAGGCATGTAAATCTTTCTTTTCCTGATTATTCCCTTTTTAATCATAACCCTCTGGGTGGTGAGGATGTAACGGGTCGCTCTCCAGTTAAAAATCTCCCAGACAATCCATAGAAATAGTATAAATAAAACTAACAGTAAGAAGTAAGCAGTCCAAGTTACCAGAGGTATTTGTATATAACTAACTAAAACATACTGAACTGAAGCGGTTAAGGCCAGGATAGCTGTAAAGAAATACAGAAGCAAAAACAGTATGATGATCTTGATCATGGTAGATCCTAAATAAAGGGTGAATCTAGGTCGGGTCTCAAATAAAACCTTTTCACCATTATAGGAAACTCTTATATCCTCATCCATTTTTTATCTCCAGATTAAATTATTCTCAATTATTTTTAATATCTTAAACAGGGATATTGTTCTTTTGTTAACTTGAACCCTATAAAACTTTTTTTATTATAAAGTATATTATTAGGAGATTTAACAAATAAAGATTGATGATTGAAGAAAAAATTTCCATTGAAGAGACCCATATCACCCTGAAAACCGATCAGGAAAAAAATAAATTATACTATTATATCCTTAAACAGCGCCGGAAGCTTAAGAATTATATAGCCAGAAATGGAGATTTTTTAACCAGTTTCGAACCACTTATTATCGAGGATGCGCCTCTTATAGTTAAGATGATGGTTCGTGCCGCTAGAAAAGCCGAGGTAGGTCCTATGGCCTCTGTTGCAGGTACCATATCCCAGCTTTCCATGGGTTTCCTCCTAAAAGAAGGAGCCAATTATGCCATAGTAGATAACGGTGGTGATGTTGCCCTTAAAACTAATAAAAAGGTGAATATAGGATTATATGCTGGAGAATCATCACTTTCGGGAAGGATAGGATTTCGGATAAACCATAAAAAAACTCCCATGGGCATTTGCACATCATCCGGAACCGTGGGACATTCGGTTAGTTTTGGTAGGGCAGATTCAGTTACAGTCTTTGCAGATGAAGCAAGTATAGCAGATGCACTGGCAACATCCATCGCTAATGAAGTTAAAGGACTATTAGATAGTGATGCTGTGGGAAATGGACTCTCCCGGGCTGATGATTTCCGAGAGTATATGAGGGGAGTGATGATCATCGTAGGTGAATCAGCAGGGATAGTAGGTAAGATCCCCCAATTGGTAAAAACCGATGCAAAAGTGGTTTTAGGAGATTTATTTGAGCTTTATTAATTAAAAAAAGTTATATACATTATATGAAAAGAAATTTAATTTAATTAAAAAAATTTTACTTATTTTTCAGATATCTGACTATTTGGATTTCTTTAAACGGTTTTTTAGCTTAACCAAACCATAAATAGCAAAACCAATGACAATTATTAGAATAATAATCCAAATAAGAACAGTTGCCCAGGTAAATATCCAGTTAACAATGGTTTCTAATATTCCCATATCATACAATTGGATTTAACACGTTTATATTTAGCCCTAAATAAATAAATAGAATCAATTCAATTGGAATAATATCATATTTCCAAGGAGTATACATCCACTTCTGTTCCCTCTTCTATGATCTCCACGTTCTTTGGAATTAAAAAGTAACCATCTGCTTCAGCTAATGAGGTTATAGCACCGGAATCCTTCAATATTGGATGGGCTTGATTATCTTTTATTTTAACCAACACGTATTGTTGCCTTCCTCTGGCTGCTATGTATCTTCTGGATATTTTCAGTGTAGCCAATTTTCTCTCCTGATCAAAATCTGGTAGAGAGGCTAATTTCCTCAAAAAAGGCGTTATAAAAACACGGAATATCATTAAAGCCGATACTGGATATCCTGGTAATCCGAAAATTATTTTTTCTTCACCTTCGTCTTCAATTAAACCGATTATGGTTGGTTTACCTGGTTTAACAGCTATTCCATGTACCAAAACTTTGCCTAATTCATCTAAAACCGTTCTTAAATTATCTCCAGCACCAGCTGATGTGCCTCCTGATGTTATTATAATATCAGCATCTTTATATTTTTTAATTGAACTTTTTAATGAATCATAATCGTCTTTAACTATTTCAGAATGAACTGGGATGCAACCACATGATTTCACTGCATTGGAGATGGAATAAGAATTAATATCATATATCTTTCCGTATACCAAATTTTGGTCGTGTTTTATGATCTCATTTCCAGTAGAAATTACTGCTACTCGTGGTTGTATGTAAACCGGCACTTGTGTCATGCCAATAGCACTTAGAACTCCTATTTTATCAGAAGTAATTAAAACACCTTGGGAGAGTAGTAGTTCTCCTTTTCTAATATCTGAACCTTCTTTAGTTATATTGGCATTTAATGGTACACCCTCAGAAATAAGTACATTATCACCCTGTTTCTCGGTGTATTCTATCATAACCACCGCATCAGCTCCTTCAGGGATGGGGGCACCGGTACTTACTTCCATACATGTTCCTTTTGTAACTTCTGTTTCAGGCACTTTACCCGCCGTAACCAGTCCTTTAAGCTTTAATGTTACAGGTTCATCTTCTGATGCATGGAAGGTGTCTTTGGATTTTAGAGCATAACCATCCATGGCTGCCCGTCTAAAAGGAGGCAGATTTATGATGGCGTATATGTCCTCTGCAAGAACCCTTTTATATGCCTCATCTAAGGGTACTTTTTCCACCGTTTTGTTTATCGGAAGTTTGGCTATAGTATTCTGGGCATCCTCCGGGTCGATTATTTTTAAAAATTCCTTTCCCATGTTGATCACATTAAAAAATTTTTTTATCACTAAGAAATTTAAATTAAATGATAGATTACCAATGTTTAATATGAGATCACCGGATCTGTACACTTAAATCTGGTGAATTAATACTCTTTTTTATATACACTAAAACACTATATAAATAAAGAGCTAGTATTCGTATTAAATTTTTTATTATGAATTATTAGATTAACGGTTTCAAATTCATCACCGTTATAATGTTAAATAAACAGGAGGAGAGTGTTTGAGAAAAGGTCATGGACAGAATACTCAGGAAATAAGAAGGGTCAGAACTCCCCGTAAAGGAGAGATACCCGGAGTTGTAGAACAGATTATGGGTCACGGTAAGCTTAAGGTGAGATGTACCGATGGAAAAACAAGGCTTGGCCGAATCCCTGGAAAGATGAAAAAAAGGATATGGATCAGGGAAGGAGACGTGGTTCTGATAAAACCATGGGAATTTCAGAGTGATGAAAAAGCAGATATCATCTGGAGATATACTCGAACTGAATCTAACTGGTTAGAACGCCGAGGTTACCTTAAATTATAGATTATAACCTCTTTATTATTCTAATATCTAATTTTAACTGTAAATCCTTTGAATGGAAATGTTAATCCTTTTTTATAGTTAACTCAATTTTGCTTCTTTTGTGGTTAATATGTCAAAAATATCTAAGGCAGATGAAGATCTTAGAAAAATGCTATCAGAAAAACGTATAAAAAGTGATGCTGATAGAAAAGTGGGAAGTGAAGTGTTTGATAAAAGAACACTAAAAACACTCTACAAACTGGCTAATCAGGGATATTTGAAGGTACTAAACGGCGCAATCAGTACTGGAAAAGAAGCTAATGTTTTTAAAGGAATAAATGATGAAGATGAATTTGTGGCCGTTAAAATATACCGTATTACCACCTCTGATTTTAAAAAGATGCAAGATTATATCCAGGGAGACCCTAGATTCAAAGTTAATACCAGTAATAAGCGCCAAATAGTGAATGTATGGGTAAATAAGGAATTCAGAAATCTTAAAAGAGCATGTGAATTTGGTGTTAGGGTTCCTCATCCCATTATCGCCAAGAACAACATATTGATTATGGAATTCATAGGTGATAAAGAGGGAAATGCTGCACCCTTATTAAAAGACGCTAACATTACTAACCCAGAGAAAACCTTTGATGAATTAGTAAATTATATTAAAATACTATATAATAATGCAAAATTAGTTCACGGTGATTTATCAGGTTTTAATATATTAATGAAGAATGATGAACCGGTTATAATCGATATTTCTCAGGGTGTTGTTGTAGATCATCCCATAGCAGAGGAGCTTTTAAATAGAGATATTGTTAATCTTTTGAAGGATTTTAAAAAATTAGGTATTAAAATATCAGAAGATGAGATAAAAAGTAAAATTATGGATTTATGAGGATAGAAAAGTTTATTATAGGGGATATTCAATATAGACATGAGTCTTAGTACCATCCCTTCTTTATTATACATCATAGATTATCTTTTGAGGTGCACATATTTGAATAATACTGAATATCTAAAAATTCCCCGTGAAAGAGTAGGGGTATTAATTGGAAAACATGGAATTAGTAAGGATGAGATTGAAAAGATAACCCAGACTAAAATAGATGTTGAAAGTGAAACGGGTAGTGTTTCTATAGAATCTACCCAAGATACAGAAGATCCATTATCTGTTTGGAAGGCCAGGCACATGGTAAAAGCCATTGGCAGGGGTTTTAATCCTGAAGTGGCACTTAAACTCATCAGTGATGAAGTTTTACTGGACATCATCAACCTTCCGGATTATGTGGGAAAATCAAAAAAAGCCATTCTAAGACAGAAGGGAAGAATCATCGGTAAAGATGGTAGAACAAGAGATATAATAACAGATATGACCGGTGTTGATTTATCAGTTTATGGTAAGACAGTAGCCCTCATAGGGAGTTTTGAACACATACAGGTAGCCCGGGAAGCAGTGGATATGATCTTACATGGTTCACGACATAAAAGTGTTTATGCATTCCTAGAGAAGAAAACTCGTGAAATGAAAATTAAAGAATTTAAAGATATTGCAAAAGATGAAGAATCTCTATTAAAGTAGATTTAATGATTAATATTTATTGGATTTAATTTAAATTAATTGAGAGGAGGCTTTATTTGGAGAGAGAAGCAGCAGAACTATTTGAGGAATTTAAAGAACTAACAGCATCAGAGTTTTTCAGAAGAAACAAGCAGATGCTGGGATTTTCTGGAAAGATAAGATCCTTAACCATGGTTTTCCATGAATTGATCACCAATAGCCTTGACGCTGCTGAAGAAGCAGGAATACAACCAGAAATCACCATAGACCTCAAAAGAGTTGATAAAGATCATTACATATTAAAACATACTGATAATGGGCCAGGAATCCCTAAAAAATTCATAACTAAAGTGTACTGTACCATGTTCGCCGGATCTAAGTTTAGGAACATACAATCACGAGGTCAGCAGGGATTAGGATGCAGTGGATGTGTGCTTTTATCTCAGATGACTACTGGAAAACCAGCAAAGGCAGTATCAGGTTATTATGAGGGCGAAAAACTTAAAGGCGTAGAAATGACCTTTAAAATGGACGTTAAAAAGAATCAGGGGCTTATTCTGGATAGTAAAGAAGTGGAGGTAAAAAACACAGGAGTTTCCATAGAATTACACTTCAAGGATGTTTCTTATTCTCTGAGTGAACAGGGAGCCTTCGAATACATCAGAAGAACCATGATAGCCAATCCTCATGCTAAGATAAGATTCAGAGACCCTACCGGACATAAATTCATATTCGAAAGGGCCACCGATGTTATACCACCACTCCCAAAGGAAGTTCTACCCCATCCTAGAGGTGTTACCGCTGATGATCTGATTTTCATGGCCAAACACACTGATAAAAGGAGATTTAGAAGTTTATTAACCAGTTCTCTGTCTCGTATGTCCACCAAAAGGGTTAATGAGATCGAAGAAGCCACTGGGATCGATCTAAATAAAAGGCCCAAGGATATGAAATGGGAGGAAGCAGAGAAGATCGTGGATCTCTTCTCCCAGATGGATTTCATGGCACCCCCTACCTCTGGTTTAATTCCCATAGGTAAAGATCAGATTGAAAAAGGTATGAGAGAAATTTTAAATCCGGAATTTATCTCTACCACTACCCGTAAACCAAAAACATATCGCGGAGGAGTGGCCTTTGTTATAGAAGCCGGTATATCCTATGGAGGAGACTCTGGAAGATTGGTTGGGGAACAGAAGAAAGCAGAGATCATGAGATTCGCCAATCGAGTGCCTTTAACCTTTGATCAAGGTAGTTGTGCCATAACAGAAGCTTTAAAGAGTATAGACTGGAAGCGTTATGGTATCAGGGACTTGGACAATGCACCCATAACTGTTTTCGTTAATATTGTATCAACTAATGTGCCTTATTTATCCACTGGAAAGCAGAGTATTGCTCCTGAAGCGGAAATATTGCATGAAGTACGGCAGGCCACCATGAAAATTGCCCGGAGTCTGCAGAAATACATTAGAGCTAAAAAAGCAGCTAAAGAGGAGGCATTACGATCTAAGATATTTGAAAACTTGGTACCGGTGATTATCCGGGAAGCTGCTTTACTTGCTGAGACTGATGTTCCAGAATATGATTCAGTACTAGCAAAAGTTACGCGTAAAGCTAAATTTGAGAATATAGAGTTAGAAAGTGAGGGTGAAGATGAATAAACAAAATATCACTGACAGAAAAAACATCACCATTAACAAACTTAAAAGCCTGGGAGAGAGGATAATAGAAGAAGTAAATCAGAACAGTGTCCCCTCAGTTAAAGTACCCTCCAGGGGAACATCCAATATAATCTACGACGATGATAAACGTTACTATGTGTTAGGTGATCGTTACGGACAACGTAGCCTGGGTAACGTTAAACAGATAAGTAAAATAGCCCAGATGGTCTATATCGCAAACTTCTGCAAAGACCTAGTTAGAAGAGGAAAAACCGCCACTCTCAGGGAGATGTACTATGTCTCTGAGGGTTGGGATGTGGACTTTGGGGATCAGCAGGAATCCAACATCGTTGGGGAAGACTTGGAAGTAACCTTAGGTATGACCCGGGAAGTTCTGGGATTAATGCCAGAAGAAGATGGCGCCTCAGTTTATGGTAATTTAATCATGCAGGAAGATGATGTGGAAATAAACGCCCTCAGATTAGGTAAATCCGGTTACACCATATCACCAACCATTGACGATGTGAAATTCCTTGATCATGATGTAGAAAGGGTGATTGCAGTGGAAACAATGGGTATGTTCCATCGGCTGGTGCAGGAAGAAGCTTATAAAAAGTTCAACTGTCTGATTGTGGGACTTAAGGGACAGGCAGCGCGTGCAACCCGTAGATTCCTGAGAAGGGTTAATCAGGATTTAAACCTACCAGTTTATATCTGTAATGACGGAGATCCATGGGGATTCCATATTGCCATGGTAATTATCTCAGGAAGTGCTAAACTGGCCCATGTAAACCATGATCTGGCCACTCCCGATGCAAAATTCCTGGGAGTAACTGCCAGTGACATCATCAACTACGACCTTCCTACTGATCCTTTGAAGGACATTGACGTGCTTAGACTTAAAGAGCTACTTAAAGATCCCAGATACCGGGATGAAACCTGGAAGATGGAGATTAAGAAGATGCTCAAAATTGGAAAAAAAGCAGAACAACAGTCCTTCTCTAAATATGGGTTGGAATATGTAGTTGATACTTATCTACCTGAGAAGTTGGATGCAATGTAAATCTACCCTTAAATAAAGGTTGATCTAAACAGATCATCCTTATTTTCTCTCTTTTTTTATTTTTAAGTGTTTATTTTTCGTTTTAATTAAAAATTAACCCTCGATGTGTTTTAATTCTTTTTATATTCCAATTTTATTCTGAAAATGAAATCATAAAATTTATAATATCCGGAAATAAAAATATTTTCATAGATAATATTATTAGAAGATGCTTTTTTACATGAACACCCAATAAATAGGGTTTCTATGATTAAAAAACATCACTATAGAGGGAATCACCTGAAAATATAGTTAATAGGAGGCATACTATGAAATCGGTTGGAATTAATGGATATGGAACTATAGGTAAAAGGGTGGCAGATGCCGTAGCCTGCCAGGATGATATGAAAATTGTAGGGGTTACCAAGCGAACTCCGGATTTCGAGGCTAAAATGGCAGTTGAAAAAGGTTATGATTTATATATCAGCGCTCCTGAAAGAGAGGGAATGTTTAAAGAAGCAGATATTGAAATATCCGGAACCATTGATGATCTATACGACCAACTGGATATCATAGTAGATTGTACCCCTGGAGGACTCGGTGCTAAAAATAAAGCTAATATCTATGAGAAAAAGGGAATTAAAGCCATATTCGAGGGTGGTGAAAAGCATGAATTGATTGGTAAATCTTTCAACTCCTTCACCAACTATGAAGATTCCTTGGGAGCAGATTATGTTCGGGTAGTTTCCTGTAACACCACTGGACTATGCAGGACCTTAAAGCCCATAGATGACCTGGCTGGTGTGAAAAAAGTCAGGGCAGTTATGGTCAGACGTGGAGCAGACCCGGGACAGATTAAATCAGGACCCATTAATGCTATAGTGCCTAATCCCCCCACAGTACCTTCACACCACGGGCCTGATGTTCAAACTGTGATGTATGGTCTGGATATTACCACCATGGCTTTACTAGTACCCACCACCATAATGCATCAGCACAACCTCATGGTGGAGCTGAATAAATCAGTGCAAGTAGATGATATCATCAATAAACTGGAAAACACCTCAAGAGTACTTCTTTTAGAAGCAGAAAGAGGAATGGGTTCAACTGCACAGGTCATGGAATATGCTCGTGACATTGGAAGGCCCAGAGGCGATCTATTCGAGATTGCTGTTTGGAAAGAATCACTTAACATAGTGGATAATGAACTCTTTTACATGCAGGCCATCCACCAAGAGTCTGATGTGGTACCTGAAAACGTAGATGCCATCAGGGCCATGCTGGAACTGGAATCTGACCCAGCTAAATCCATAGAAAAAACCAATAAAAATATGGATATAATTGGATAAAGAGAATTTAATAAATTCTTTTCTCCTTTACTTTCTTTATTATAGACTTAATAAAATAAAGCAATTAAAATATCTTTTTTTGACTTATTTAATTTTAGATTATTTCTTATACTCCATTTAACATACCTTTTATATATAAAAGGGATGATTCTAAATCATAAAATAGTGATTAAATGTTAAAAGAAATTCTCATTTCCATGCGCCCTAAGCAATGGTATAAAAACCTGGTCATATTCATTGGTATCGCTTTTTCCTTAAACTTATTAAATATTAATTTATGGATAACCGTTATATCTGCTTTTATAATATTCTGCCTCCTTTCTGGCAGTATTTATCTTATAAATGATGTATTAGATATTGAAAAGGACAGGAAACATCCGAAAAAGAGTAAAAGACCCATAGCATCCGGTTCACTTAAAACATATCAGGCCATCTTATTTGCAACCATATTCATCATATTATCCTTCTTCTGGTCATATACTATTAATTTATCATTTTTTGCAATATCAGCTGCATTCTTCATCTTAATGATGGTTTATTCCCTGTATTTAAAACAATATATCATAGTAGACATCCTAACTATCTCCACCGGCTTTGTTATGAGGGCCATAGCTGGTGCTCTAGCAATAAGTGTCCTAGTTTCTCCCTGGCTGATTATCTGCACCTTTTTACTGGCCCTATTTTTAGCCCTGGGTAAAAGAAGGCATGAATTAATTTTACTAGGAGATGAAGCCCAAAAACATCGCCAAAGTCTGGATGGTTACTCCACCAACATCCTAGACCAGATGATCATCATCACCATAAGCACTCTCATTATGTCCTATTCCCTTTACACCTTCTTCTCTAATAATGAACTAATGATGTTAACCATACCATTCGCTTTCTATGGAATTTTCAGATACTTATATCTTATACATTCTGAAAAAGTAGGTGGTGAACCAGAAATGTTGTTCAAAGACAAAGGAATGCTTATAAGCATCATTCTATGGACCCTGATTGTTATCAGTGTATTGTACTTAAAGACGGATTTGGGAAGTTTGTTCTTTTTTACTTAATAAGGTGAATTAAAATTGAAATACGATCTGCATATTCATTCAAAATATTCAAAAGATGGCTTTCTGGAACCTAAATCTATAATTAAGAAAGCATGTAAGGTAGGTCTTAATGGTTTGGCCATTACAGATCATAATACCATTAAAGGAGGATTAAAAACTCGCAAATATCAAAGGGATAATATTCAGGTTATTGTAGGATCTGAAATTTTAACTGACCGTGGCGAAGTGATAGGGCTTTTTTTAGATGATGAGATCAAATCGAATATTTTTCCAGAGGTTGTTCAGGAGATAAAGGATCAAAATGGAGTGGTTATTCTCCCTCATCCCTTCGATGAGATCAGGCGTAACGGTATTATGCCAAAAAAGGAGGATGTACATTTAGTGGATTGTGTGGAGGTTTATAATTCCCGATGCCTTATGGAGAAGTATAATATTAAAGCTCAGGATTTCGCGCAAACCAATAAAATGAAGATAAGCGCAGGTAGTGATGCTCATTTTGCAGGTGAAATTGGAAAAGCAGGAATAAAGACCAACTTGGTTGTTAATCATCCAGAAGAGCTGAGAGAATTATTATTAAAGGGTAGTATAACTTTCTTCGGTGAGAAATCAAATATTATTAATTTGGGTTTGACTAAGGTGTTGAAAATATGGAGAAAAACAGGTTTTGGTTGATCATACTCTTTGCAGTGGTAATATACTTGTTAATGGGTATATATGCCAACTTCAATGATTTACTAGCTGCACTTGAGAAATTCAACTGGATATACTTACCGTTGATACTCTTACTGGTCACCCTGGGCTATTTCATCAGGTTCATTAAATGGAACTTCTTTCTCCGAAATGTGGATGTTCACCTGCCCCTTAAAGAAAATCTCTTCGTATTCTTCAGCGGACTATCCATGATCATCACACCCGCTAAAGCCGGTGAGATCTGGAAAGGATGGTTAATAAAAGAGATAAACGGTGCAAGCCTGAGCAAAACCATACCTGTAGTAATCGTTGACAGGATAACCGATGTAATCGGCCTGATCATACTATCCTTATTGGGAATTTTTTATTATAAAAGCGGAGTGAACCTCCTACTCATCCTCGTGGTCATCTTCGCCCTCTTCATCCTGGCCATCAAATCAGAAAAAATAAGTCAACATTTAATCAGCATCTTAGAAAAAAGAGCAGGCAAATACTCCGGTAACATCAAAGATATGCATCAAAACTTCCAAAAAAGCCTCAACTGGAAATATCTCCTGGGAAACTCAATCATAAGCGTCCTAGCCTGGTTCACCGAATGCCTGGCCATCTTCCTAGTGATCTACGGATTCGGCGAAAACATAGGCATCGTACTATCCACCTTCGTATTCAGCTTCGCCTCACTCGCCGGAGCAGTCAGCCTCATACCCGGCGGATTAGGAGTTGCAGAAGCCACCCTATCCGGATTATTAGTAATATTTGGTTTATCATCCACCATAGCCGTAGGAGCAGCCTTAATCATGAGATTCGCAACCCTCTGGTACGGAGCAATCCTAGGATTCCTAATATATATAACATTCAACAAAAGAATAATCAAAACATCACACTAAAAAAATCTTATAATACAGAGTATTAATATTTCATTTTTTTATTAAAAAGTCCTATTAATTAATGATCTAATGAGGAAAACTTAGTATGTCCGTGGTAGCAGTAATAAAAACATCACCAGAAACCGTCACTCAGGACTATAAAACAGTGATGAAACTAGTAGAATATGAAAAAATCTTACCCCAGAAACAGGCAACCATTTTAAAATTAAACCTATCCTGGACCCTATACTATCCCGCTTGCTCCACACCGCCCTGGCAACTAGAAGGCGTATTAAACACACTTAAAAGAGATGAATACCCGGATGTAGTGGCAGTGGAAAACCAAACAGTAGTCACCCATCCCTGGAAAGGAGCATACCAGAACAAATGGTTACCCATCCTTAAAAACTACCAAGTGGATTTTAAACCACTTACCAACGTAGAATGGACTTCTTACCAACCAAAAAGTGAAATGCTAGCCATGGATGAAATATTCGGCGAAATATACCTACCTAAAATGTTTTTAAACTCCAATATAATTCACTTCCCCACAGTAAAAACCCACGGACACACCACCACCACTGGAGCTATGAAAAACGCCTTCGGCGGACTGATACCCAAATACCGCCACCACGCCCATAAAAAAATACACCAAGTACTAGTGGACTTACTAACTATCCAACAGGAGATACACAACGGTATATTCGCAGTTATGGATGGATGTGTATGTGGCGATGGAGCCGGACCCAGAACCATGAATCCATACCAAGGAAATATTATACTAGCCAGTGCTGACCAAGTAGCCATCGATGCTGTTGCCGCCAAAATAATGGGATTTAATCCCCTCGATATAGAATATATAAAACTAGCACATGATAAAGGATTAGGCATGGGAGACTTAGATCAGATAGATGTGAGGGGAATGGATGTGAAAGAATTAAATGAACTCAACTTCCATTTCCAAACCAAAAAAAGCCCAGTAATAACCTGGGACCAGCGTCTAAGGAAAAAAACCATGAACATCAAACCATTACACCAATTTTTATTCAACTCCCCTGTTTTTAAAACATTCATCTTCGCCTCAGAATTCTACCACGACAAAATATGGTACCCCACCACCGGAAAAAAGAGAATAAACCAATTCCAAAAAACAAAATGGGGAAAACTATATCAAAAATACCAATACGGACCCCAACCCAAATATACCGAAGTCAAACAATGGGACCCCTACTAATATAATAATAAAATCGTAAGTGATAATATGGAATGTCAGGATTATGGACTCAACAGAACCAGCGAAAAGGATAATTTAAACTTAAACCCGCTTCAAAGAGGAGGTTTATTACCGAAAGAATCTAGAAAAGCTCTTTTTGAATTTTCAGACGGTTACAGCGTCTGTGATTACTGTGCTGGGAGGTTGGATAAAATCGCCAAACCAGGTATTATTAATTTTCTTGATGACCTGGCCCGTTTTATTGGTGTTGATCAGGCTCGCACTGTACACGGAGCCCGGGAAGGTAAATTTGCTGTGATGCATGCCATGTGTCAATCGGGAGAAACTGTTGTGGTTGATGGTAATGCACATTACACCACACATCTGGCGGCTGAGCGTAATCAGCTGAATATAGTGGAAGTACCCAATAAAGATTATCCTGAATACCGTATAAACCCATATGATTATAAAGAAGTATTGGATATCCAGTTAGACAAGGGGACGGATATAAGCTTGGTTTTACTCACCCATATTGACGGAGATTACGGTAATTTAACTGATGCTCGTGCCGTAGGTAAAATTGCTCATGATTATGGTATTCCCTTACTTTTAAATTGCGCATATTCTATGGGACGCATGCCAATAGATGCAAAGTCTCTTAATGCTGATTTTGTTGTGGGGAGCGGTCATAAAAGCATGGCAGCATCAGGCCCAGTAGGTGTGCTTGGTTTAAAGGATGAATATGCTGACCAGGTTCTGAAGAAGTCAAAAAGACATGCAGTTAAGGAAATAGAAATGCTTGGTTGTACCAGTCGAGGTGCTCCAGTGGTTACTCTGATGGCCTCACTTCCCCACGTGATGCAGAGGGTGAAAAAATGGGATGAAGAGGTAACTAAAACCAGAGACTTCGTGAAAAAAATGGAAGGTCTAGGCGGTATTAAGCAGATAGGTGTGAAACCTAAAGAACATGACCTGGTGAGATTCGAAACACCCATCTTTGATGAAATCGCAAATAAACATTCCCGTCGTGGTTTTTTCCTCTATGAAGAACTTAAAAATAAGAATATCGTGGGTATTAAAAGGGGACAGACCAAATGGTTTAAGTGCAGCACTTATGGTTTTAGCCAAGAGCAAGTGGACTATATTGTCCGTTCTTTTGCTGATATCGTGGAAAAATACCAAAATTATTGATTAGTTTAGGGGATATTAGAAAATTCTCTAAATTTATTCCATCTTTATAATGTTCCTGTTTTTTATTGTTTGAATGTATAAGTCACGATGGTTATTAGAGATTTTTTTAATATTAAAGTCCCCAATATTAAAAATAATATCTGATTTATTTTATTTTTATAACCGGTATTCTTACTTCAGTTAGCAATTCTTCCTCTGGTGTTTCTAAGGGGTTGTTTAGATAGGCTTCACTGATAGGTCCCACAATATCATAGTTATTTTTCAGGGCATAATCAATTACAGCATGTATTACTGGTCCGACCTCTGTATAAGGTCCTTTATGCATAGCAGCCAGTACAGTATGTTCTGGTATTTCTTTTATACCTATTTTTCCTTCCTGCATTGTGGTTATCTTCCCCTCAAATCCAAAACCAATCTCGTATTGTAATTTATCTTCACTTACATTATCAGGTGAGTTGAAATACGTTCCATAAATAAGTCCAGTCATTTTAAATCCTTTATCATTTAGCCACTGGCCAACTTCAGCTATTAATTCAGGGATTTTATCATAACTACCCATATGAGGTATATACGCTACTCGTTCTTCTTTTATCTTTTTTTCGGTAATTTTCATGAAGATTCACCACTGAAAGTTTTTCTTTACTAATTTATAATTCTTATTTTCTAATTTTAATAATCTTTTATTCAGATTAATAATAAAATATTACTAACAAAGAAAAGAGGGAATATACTATGAAACAGTTCTTAATTACCCCCGCCGCGGGTAAAAGGTTAATTGCTAAGGCTTTAG
>JAJFTX010000026.1 GCA_021372715.1 Methanobacterium sp.
GCAACGTTTCAATCCTCAACTACAATTAATCCTAAGGAAAAATTATCAAAGGATGATTTCCTTAAACTAATTAATAAACTAAAGGATTAACTTTTTTTTTAATAGTTTATGTAAACTTCTGGGAATAATCTTTTGTCTCTCCACTCACCTACCCCACTAGTCGAGGCGAAGATGTTTCCGTACCTTCTTTCCATTTTTAATCTACTTTTAAACCTATTTATATCTGAATTAGCTTGTTTATTCCTTTTATTCACTCCTTGATGAATTTAAAAAAAATATAGGAGTGATTAGATGGAAATAGGAAATTTAAAGGGAAAGGAATTAAGTGAGTATTTGAGTCAAGAACTTGATGAGCTGGCTGATAATATATGTCAAGACCCAGATGAGCTAGAGAGGTTTGTAAAACAATGGAATAACGGATTTCATTCATATTCTTTGAATAATACGTTACTTATTCTATCTCAACGGCCAGACAGCACCCTTGTGGCAGGATATAGATCATGGCAAGAGCGCGGAAGACAAGTTTTGCGTGGAGAATTTGGAATCCGTATATTTGCCCCTAACACTCGTAAGGCTTTTGCCCCGAACACTTGTAAGGATGAAAATGCAGAAGATGATGAAACAATAATTATTACCGGATTTCACGCAACTACTGTTTTTGCAATTCAACAAACTGGAGTTTTCAGAAGCTTTGTTGCTCACGGAAGATATTTACATAGAGTTATTGATCCAGATCCAGTCTGGTATCCTGAAGTTGGTTGTTCTGACCTTATTACAGGAGAAATTCAATTAGATAAAGTGATCGAGGCCATTCCAGTTCCCATAGTATTCAAAGACTTAGGGTTCAGCAATGGTAAGACAGACGGCAAAGTAATCTATATCACTCCCAAGAAGAACAAAGCAGCACAAGTAAACACGATAATACATGAATATAGTCATGTTTTGCTCCATTTCAATGAATCTACAGCATCATCTTTATATGATTCAGAAAACAGGTCAATAGCTGAAATTGAGGCAGAAAGCGTAGCATTCATAGTAACCAGTTACTTAGGTCTAAAGAATCTTAAAAGTGCGCTATACGTTGGTAACTGGGGAGCGAATAGTGAAAAACTGAAAGGCCGTGGTAAAAGAATCATATCCACTGCAGAAGCAATAATCAGGGACATAGAATCCCTATCCTAATCCATTTTTTTGAAAATTAATAAAAAAGGTGATGAAAAATGGATGAAACTATGAGGTTTGGATTGGGCGCAACTGGCCTGATTTGTAGTGTTGGGTATATTCTAGGAGACATAGGAGGCCTGCTAGCATCTCTTGCGTTCTGTAGTATCCCATGGGGGTATGAAATTAGGGATAGGAGAAAAAACCCTCTGATTAAATTGGGAACTTGTATCGTATGCGGTCAGAAATTTCGTATAAGTGATAAAATGACCAGTGGTGAACGGAAAATTTGTCATCTGTGCATCAACAAGATTTTCCAGTATTCTAAAACAGAACCTGATGAAGAAGTGGAAGAATAGCAGTTAAAATGCTGCTATATTTTTTTTAACGGTGATATTATGTGTATACAAATAATTGGAGAAATGTTTGCGAACGCAATAGGCTTAATGCTTTTGGGTTTCTTTGGTTTTATTATTTTATTTTACCTAACTGGTTTTCTCATTGGAGCTTTCATAGGAGGAGTAGCGCTCTTAATTTTTGCAATTACTAACCCACTAAATTGGATTTTCCTCATAGTTCTTATATTAGGGGGATGCCTTTTATTGAATAGGTGATAAAAATGACTAAAACAAATAAAGACAAAATACCTGGATTTAGGAACTATAATAAGTGGGATAAGGGATTTAGAAAGTATAGAGAATATGTTTCTGATAGCTATAAATACATCAGACTCGGTGAAGAAGGCAGTAAATACCATTTTGATAATGAAACACCAGAAGAAACTAGGGAAAATATTGCACCATTTTTAGCTGCTCTCATAGCCGGAGCTGTTGCCATACAATATGTTGAAGAAAAGGATTTTTATTACAATAATGAAGACATGGAAATCATTATAAAGTTCAAAAAAACATATTCTGGAATGAAAAAGGATGAAATTACTTTTAGCTTGATGAAAGATGTAATTCTCTTATTGGAAAAAGAAGAACAGCAATTAATAAGGATTGCTAACGCTTATGACCAAAAGGAGTAGTTTTACTTCTTATTTTTTTATATAACGATTTATGTATCACTTTATACGAGCATTATTCTATATAATGGACCTTTATGCTATTAATTTTGGTTGTAATACTATTTATGCAGTATCTATTATGAGTAGGGCTAAATTAGACATTAAATGGATGTCCAGTTTTAAGGGATGTATAAGTATTAAATATGGATGATAATCCTTCTGAGTTCTCAAAAAAATAAGTGGACAAAAAGGACATATGTTTTCATGGACACTCCCCTTATGGGTAAATAATTTCGGATATCATCTCACTTCATATACTATCTTTTTTTTTTTAATGTCCAATAAATAATAAATAACAGAGAACATCCCATTTCGTTAGAAAAGCTCTTGGGTCTCGTTATAACTGGACTTTTTTATTTGTGCAGTTTTTGTCCAGTTAGTCCAATTTAAAAAAAATAGGAGATAAATGGGTTTAGTTTTATGTTTTAGTAAACCAAACCCATTATCTTACTTATGTCCAATTTCAAAATAGGTCTAGGAATTCGTCGTAATTGAACACTGCGACTGTTCTTTTTTTGTTATTTATGGTCTTTCG
>JAJFTX010000032.1 GCA_021372715.1 Methanobacterium sp.
AACAATATGGGAAATTGAATAATTACGAGGTCCAGCTTAAACGTAAGGATGGAGAACTGATTTGGGTTATCATACATGTCAGCCCTATATATAATAAAAAAGGAGAATTAATCTATCTGGAAGGTATAATGGCGGATATAACGGACCGTAAACGTGCAGAGAATTTATTAATAGAAAGTGAAGAAAAATATAGGACTTTATTTGAATCTGATCCAGATTACACAATTTTAATGGATTTAAATGGTTATTTATTAGATGTTAATCCTGCTGCTTTAGACATAACGGGGTTAAACAGGGAAGAATTGGTGGGAAAACATTTTTCTCGACTTAACATATTTCCAGAAGATGTAAAAAAATATAATATCGAACATTTCACAAATCTGATTTATGAGGATAAAAAAATTTCGTTCATATCTCGAATTTATGATTATAAAGGAGATATATGCTGGATTGAAGTTAAAAAGACAATAGTAAAGAAGAATGATCAGATTAATTATATTTTATTGATTTGTAGTGACATTACAGAACGTAAACGGGATGAAGACAGGATCAAGGCGTCATTAAAGGAAAAGGAATTATTGCTTAAAGAGATACATCATAGAGTTAAAAATAATATGCAGATCATATCAAGTCTCATAAGCTTGCAAAAACAGTATGTAGATGAAGTCACCTACAATGTTCTTACAGATAGCCAGAACCGAATTAATTCCATGGCCATGATCCATGAAAAATTGTACCAGCCCACCAATTTAAATAGAATAAACATTTCCGACTACATCAAAAATTTAGTTTATGATTTATGTATTACACTTGCATCCCCATGGAATATCGTTAAACCAACATTTGACATCGATGATATCAGTTTAAATATAGAAACTGCGGCCCCATGTGGACTGATAATAAATGAGCTGGTATCAAACAGTATTAAATATGCATTTCCTCCTGAAACGGAAGGTAAAATTTACATGTCTCTTAAAAAGTCGAATCAAGGCTGTGAATTGATAATCAGTGATAATGGAATAGGAATACCTGAAGATATCGACTATAAAAATACAAAATCATTAGGATTACAACTGGTTAACAATTTAGTATCACAGCTTAACGGAGAGATAAAACTAGAAAGAAAAGAAGGTACTACCTTTAAAATAATATTTAAAGAATTGAAATATAAGGAAAGGTTCTAACTCATCCAACAGGATCTGGATTAAAATGATTGAAAGAGTAGAAGACTTATACAGAATATTAGATCAGGACATCGGATTTGAAGATATAACCACGCAGGCTTTGGTTCAATCAGGTTTGATAATAAAAGCTAGAATAATCTCTAAACAGGAAGGAGTGGTTGCAGGGTTAGATTTGATTTCCAGTTTCCTGAAGGAATTTAAAATAAACATACTAAGTAAAAAAGATGATGGATCAAATATCAAAGTGGATGACACACTTCTGGAGATGGAGGGAGAAGCTCGAACGATTTTAACTTTGGAGAGAACCATCTTAAACTTACTGATGAGAATGAGCGGTATAGCCACAACTACTCATCAGATGGTGCAGAAGGCAAGGAAAATAAATCCAGGGATTATAATTGCAGGTACCAGGAAAACCACACCGGGACTCCAGTTTTGGGAGAAAGAAGCAGTGCGTATAGGTGGAGGTGACACTCATCGTTATCGTCTGGACGATGCAGTTTTAATAAAGGATAACCATCTGGCTTTGGTTGGTGATGTGACAGTTGCA
>JAJFTX010000050.1 GCA_021372715.1 Methanobacterium sp.
AGGACATAAATTAAATGATGCATTTTTATTAATTTAAAATCAAGTCTATCCTATAAATACAAAATAATTATCGATAATTTTTCCAGATTTATAAAAACAGGTACATTAGGTGATAAAATGAGAAGTGATACCATTAAAAAAGGCCTGCAAAGGGCACCCCACCGATCACTACTAAGGGCATGTGGAGTAACTGATGATGATATGGATAAACCATTCATCGGAGTGGCTAACAGCTTCACTGACATAGTACCAGGACATATTCATCTTAATCAGGTTGCAGAAGCAGTTAAAATGGGCATAAGCCAGGAAGGAGGAATTCCATTTGAATTTAGTACAATGGCTATCTGCGACGGTATCGCTATGAATCATGAGGGAATGCGATATTCCCTAGGTTCAAGAGAATTAGTAGCAGATACCGTAGAAAGCATGGCCCAAGCCCATCAATTCGATGCTTTGGTTTTAATACCCACCTGTGATAAAATCGTTCCAGGAATGCTCATGGCCGCAGCTAGACTGGATATACCAGCCATAACAGTAACTGGAGGACCCATGCTACCTGGAGAATATAAGGATAAATCAGTAGATCTAATAGATGTTTATGAAGCCGTGGGTGCTGTTAAATCCGGGAAAATGACCGAACAAGAATTAGGAGAACTAGAAAGATGCGCCTGTCCCGGAGCAGGATCATGTGCCGGTTTATTCACCGCCAATACCATGGCCTGTCTGACAGAGACCATGGGTATGAGCCTACCTTATTGTGCAACAAGCCACGCAGTTTCTGGTAGAAAAATACAGATAGCCCGGAGCACTGGCCGGAAGATAATAGAACTCCTTAAGAAGAACATCACCCCCTCCCAGATAATGACCCAGGAAGCATTTGAGAACGCGGTGATAGTTGATCTGGCCCTGGGTGGATCCACCAACTCCACTCTGCACTTACCAGCTATTGCACATGAATTAGAGGATAAAGGAGTAAAAGTTAATCTGGATCTATTTGAAAAGTTTAGTAAGGAAATACCCCACATAGCCGCCATAAGCCCCTCTGGCGAACACACCATGTATGATCTGGACCGAGCAGGAGGTATTCCTGCAGTGTTAAAGACTCTTCAGGACCGGATCCATGATGAAGTAATAACCTGCACCGGAGTTAGTCTTAAACAAAACATTCAAAATTCTCAAATAAGAGATAGAACCGTGATAAGAACATTAGATAACCCTGTACATCAAGAAGGAGGATTAGCTGTTTTAAAAGGAAATTTAGCCCCTGATGGTTCAGTTATTAAACAAGGAGCTGTGGAACCGGATATGATGGTTCATGAAGGTCCGGCCCGGGTTTTTGATAGTGAAGAAGAATGTGTTAATGCCATCAATCAAGGAGTAATCCAAGAAGGAGATGTAATAGTCATAAGATATGAAGGCCCTCAAGGGGGTCCGGGAATGAGAGAAATGCTAAACCCCACATCCGCCATATCAGGAATGGGTATAAAAGTTGTCCTGATAACTGACGGAAGATTTTCAGGGGGCACCAGGGGGCCGTGTGTTGGTCATGTTTCACCAGAAGCAGCTGCAAAAGGCCCTATAGCTGCAGTAGTTAATGGTGATATTATTAAAATAGATATACCTAATAGAAAACTGGAATTTGAAGTATCTCAATTGGAGATAAATGAAAGAATTAAAAAAGCAGTAATTCCAGAAAGAAATATCAAAGGATATTTAGCTAGATACCGGAAAATGGCCAGTTCCGCAGATAAAGGAGCAATCTTAAAATAGGGTGAAATAATGACCGATACTCGAGAAATTTTAAGCTATGTCGTAATCATAATAATTGGAATTATCCTGGCCCAGCACCTTAACGTGGTGGTTTCTGGAAGTATGGAGCCTGTTTTTTACCGGGGTGACGTGGTGGTTATCCAAAAAGCTAATTTCCTAGGCTTACATGAAATAAACACCTCTGATCTGAATGTAGGTGATATAGTAATATACGATGCTACCTGGTTTCCAGAACCAGTAATTCACCGTATAATATATAAAGGAACAAATCCTGATGGTAAGCTTTATTATAAAACCAAGGGAGATAATAATCCCTCGCCAGATCCAGTGGTGGTTTACCCCCAACAGATCCAGGCAAAAGTAATTTCATTTGGGAAAAACCCAGGAGAAATGCCCTTTGTTATACCCAAAATAGGTTATATAACTTTATGGATTAGAGGATTGTAAATTTACTTTTTTTCTAAAGTGAAGTTATAATTAGCCTCTTTTTTATTTTTAAACATTTAATAAACATTTATTTAGGTGAATTTTATGTATAGAAAATTGAATGCTGAAGTAAGAGAATCTGTAAAAAATGCAATTAAGAAATTGGGATGTGATTCACCAGAGCATATTCCATTAGAAAAACCTCCAAAACCCGATATGGGCGACATAGCCACTTCAGTAGCCTTTGAATTGGCGGCCAAACTAAAAAGGTCCCCGGTTGAGATAACTCAGGAAATAGGGGAAATGATTAGAAAACCAGATCTTATTAGAAAAGTTGAACCTATGGGACCCTATCTTAACTTTCACATAGACTATCAAAAATTTTCAAAAACGGTCTTAGACGCTGTGAACGAAGATTATGGAGAGCTGAAGCATAATAATAAAAAAGTAATTCTTGAACATACATCTGCAAATCCTAATGGCCCATTACACATTGGACATATACGTAATTCCATAATAGGAGATTCATTAAGTCGTTTACTTAAAAAAGCAGGATTTAATGTGGAAACCCAGTATTATGTAAATGATATGGGCCGTCAAATAGCCATGGTAGTGTGGGGCCTGTTAAAATTAAAATTCAAATACCATAATAAACCCGGAGATTATGAGGATAACTTCACAGAAGATCCCTACCGACTGATCGAAAAAATGATAAAAGAATATCCAGAATTCAAAGAACTGGATGAATCCTATTTAAATGGTCTTAAAAACATTTTATACTTGCATGTTTATGTTGATGTTAATCAAAGGGACCATCAGATAGGTGAACTCTATTTTCAAGTTAATCAAGAATTAAAAAATGATCCAGAGCTTAAAGAGAGTGTGAATCAATTATTAAGAACCTATGAAAAAGGAAATAACCCACTTATTCAGTTTTTCTTTCAGGAAGCAGTTAATTCTTGCTTAAATGGCATGGACCCCACGTTAAAACGTTTACATGTACATCATGACACCTTCGTCTGGGAAAGTAAATTCGTAAAAGATGGTTCTGTGGATGATATAATATCTGAACTTAGAAATAGTGGTTATACCCGGGAAAACGAGGTTCTCTATCTTGATTTAGAGGAGTTTAGCTTGGAAAAGGAACTGGTTCTCATGCGTTCTGATGGTACTTCCCTCTATTCTACCCGAGATCTGGCTTATCATCTAGAAAAGTCGCAACACAGCGATGTGGTCATCGACATACTTGGATCCGATCATAAACTTGCTATTGATCAAATACGGATAGCTCTAGGATTATTAGATGGTAAATCCCCTGAAGTAATCTTTTATGAATTCATAACCCTCCCTGAAGGTTCCATGTCCACCAGGAAAGGAGTATTTATCAGCGTGGACCTTCTACTCCAGGAAGCTGTTTTTAGAGCTATTAAAGAGATAAAGAGTAGGAGAGATGATCTGGATGAGGAACAAGCCCATGAAATAGCTGAAAAAATCGGAGTAGGAGCAATAAGATATTACATCGCTCGTCTGTCTCCGGAAAAGCATATTGTATTTAAGTGGGATGAAGCATTGAGTTTTGAAAGGGGTTGTGCTTCCATACAATATGCCCATGCCCGGGCCTGTAAAATACTAGAGAAAAGCGGAGGATTTGATGCTTCTAATTTAGATCTGGAAGTTATCCTGGATTCTTATACATTGAAAGATTATGAAATAGAATTAGTTAAAATGATCGGTCAATTCACCCAGGTAATTGAAGAATCATCCCGAACCAGGAAGGTTCACAAGTTAGCCCAGTACTGTCTAGATCTGTCCAGTGCCTTTAATAAGTTCTACAAATCTGTTCCGGTGATCGGATCAGAAGAAGAACCATTAAGACTGGCCTTAGTTGATAAATCTCGTATAAGTCTAAGAAACAGCCTGGAATTGTTGGGTATAGATGCCCCAGAATCCATGTAAAAAGAAGAGATTAAGATTCTCCTAAAAGTTTGCTCAATACCGCCTTTTGGACATGTAACCTATTTTCGGCCTGATCCCAAACCGCTGACTGATCACCGTTTATAACTTCTTCGGTGATTTCCTGGCCCCTAATTGCTGGTAAGCAGTGCATAACGATGGCATCATGGTTTGCTAATTTTAATATATTAGAATTGACCTGATAATCTTTTAAATCTTTTAAACGCTGATTTTTATATGCTTCATCACCCATACTTACCCATACGTCTGTGTATATAACATCTGAACCTTCAACATCTTGTATGTCTGGAGTGATGTTTATCTGAGAGCCTGTGCTTTGGGCAAATTTTCGGGCTTGAGATACAATATCCTTATCTGGTTGGTAGCCAGAGGGACTAATAACTGTCATATCCATGCCCACTAAGGATGAAGCAAGTAAAAGTGAATTACAAACATTATTTCCATCTCCCAGATAGGTAAGATGGACATCAAATGCTTTTTTAGACTCGTAAATGGTGAATATATCTGTCAGGGCTTGACAGGGATGTTCAAGATTGGTTAAACCATTTATCACTGGTACTTTTGAGTTTTTTGCAAATTCAACAACATCATGGTGTTCTTTTGCTCTGATCATCACTCCATCCACATAACGAGACATTACCTTTGCTGTGTCCTCAATTATTTCTCCTCGACCTAATTGCAGGTCTGTTTTAGAAAGATAAAGAGCCTGACCTCCCAACTGCAGCATAGCCACTTCAAATGAGATTCTGGTTCTGGTGGATGCTTTTTCAAAGATCATGGCTAATACTTTTTTATTTAAAGTCTCATAGCCCCAGGGATCTTTTTTAAGTTTATCTGATAATTTCATGATGGATACGATGTCATTTTGAATATCTGTGATTGATAAAAGATGTTTCATTGTATTTCATCCCCTAAGAGTAAATTGAATTTTGAATAACTTACCAAATATTTTACAATTAGATACTATATTAAAAAGGAAAGATAGTATTTAAAAAAATTGGCATGATATTATTTTTTAAATTAATCATTTCCTAATATATCTTGCATATGCTTTATTCTCTTTTCAATAAGTTCTCCTGTACCCACATCTTTACGATGATATACATCCCCTTTAACATGTTTGGTAGATGCTTCGCATACTTCTTCTGCCTCAGATATGGTTTCTCCCACAGATACCAGTGCTAATGCCCGTGAAGAAGAGGTATATATCTTATTATCCTTCTGATTTACCGCTGCATAGTAAACTAAACTATTATTTTCGCTTATATTTTCCTCATCAACTTCTATAATCTGATTTGGTACAGCATTTCCTGGATATCCCTTCGGTACTATGTATTTACAAACAGTAGCTTTTTTAGCAAATTTAGCTCCTTTAAGAGTGCCTCCTATAATTCCCTGACAGATGTCCATGAAGTTAGTCTGCATAATGGGTAATACGTTCATAGCTTCCGGATCTCCGAATCGAGCGTTATATTCTATTAGTTTCGGCCCATCTTTACAGAGCATGAATTGACCATATAAGAATCCTCGATAAGGACCTACTTCTTTATTTATGGCTTTTACTGTATCTTTCATTATTTTAACTGATTCATCACAGTATTTTTTATCTAAAAATGGTAATAACCCATCTATATCTGAATAAGAACCCATACCCCCCGTTATAGGGCCCTGATCTCCTTCATAGGCATAAGGATGGTCCTGCACCACCGGCATGGATGCGATGTTTTTTCCATCGACGAAAGCCTGAACTGTGTATTCTTCTCCTATCGCTCGCTCTTCAATTACCACACCAGCATAGCCGCCCATTTTAGTATCTATAACTTCTTTTGCATATTTTTTAGCCTCTTCAGCGTCTTTTAGTTGTTCTCCAACTATTTTAACTCCTTTTCCACCGGTTAATCCAATAGGTTTAACCACTACATCCTGATTGAAATCATCTATGAAATTAGCTGCTTCTGGTGCTTTATCAAATACTTTATAGACTAATGATCCATTGATATTATGATTTTCGAAAAGATCACGCATGAATGCTTTGTCCGTTTCTATACGAGCAGCTTCTCTGGTAGGCCCTACACAAGCTATGCCAGCCTCTTCTAAAGAATCTACAATACCCTTCTCAAGAGGTGCTTCAGGACCTATAATTGCCATTTCCACCTTATTATCTAATGCAAACCTTTTTACTGTTGGAATATCGTTTTCGCTGGCAATTTTAAATTGTGAAATTCTGGCTATTCCCGGGTTCTGATTACTCATTATAGAATATAATTCGGTTTCTTCATCTTTAATAGCTGCTTGACATATGGCATGTTCCCTTGCTCCAGTTCCTACCACTAGAATTTTCATTAAATTCCCCCATATTATTTATTAAAATATTATCTCTTGCTGGTTAAAAATGGTCCTTGGAATGATCATTATAATCCTCATCACTTGAATCACTTATAAACATCCAAAGATCATATATACATTAACATCTTCAATGAAATTAATAAGAATTTAAATAATAAATAAATTTAGAATTGATTAAAATATGCCTAAGATTTTTTAATCAATAAATATTCGTTGAATAATCCAATAGGTGTTTTTTATGAAAGGCGGCGAAGCTATAATCAAATCACTGCAAGATCAAGGAGTAGACATTGTCTTCGGATATCCCGGAGGCGTATTACTTCCCTTATACGATGTAATCTATGATTCAGACTTAAAACACATATTAGTACGACATGAGCAGTGTGCTGCCCATGCAGCCGATGGTTATGCTCGTGCATCAGGAAAAGTAGGAGTATGTATTGGTACTTCTGGTCCAGGAGCTACTAATCTGGTTACTGGTATTGCTACGGCTTACATGGACTCTTCACCAGTGATAGCTATTGCCGGACAGGTAGCAACCAGTTTGATTGGTAATGATGCTTTTCAGGAAGTAGATACCCTGGGATTAACCATGCCCATTACCAAACATAACTTTCAGGCTATGAAGGCTGATGAAATACCTGGAATAATAAAATCCGCCTTTTACATAGCCAGCACCGGCAGACAAGGTCCTGTAGCCATAGATCTTCCCAAGGATGTTCAGGAAGAAGAATTTGATTATAATGATAAATTCCAGATAGACTTACCAGGATATAAGCCCACCAGGAAAGGCCATCCTTTACAGGTGAAAAAAGCATCCAATTTAATACTAAAGTCCAAAAAACCAGTTATATTGGCTGGTGGTGGAATAATTCTATCTGAATCCTCAGAAGAACTAATGAGTCTTTCTAAACTCATTAATGCACCAGTAACAACCACACTAATGGGAAAAGGATCATTTCCAGAGGATCATCCCCTTTCACTCGGTATGCTGGGGATGCATGGTAGAAAGGTAGCAAATTTAGTAGTTGATGAATGTGACTGTTTAATAGTTATAGGATGTCGTTTTTCGGATCGAACCACGGGTAAAGTGGAAGAATTTGCCCCAAACGCTGAAATTATCCACATAGACGTTGATCCAGCCGAAATAGGTAAAAATATCTCGGTAGATGTGCCCATAGTAGGTGACGCTAAAATCGTTTTGTCTAACCTAATCCGGACCATAAGTAAACTGAAAGAAAAGGCCGATACACCCCAAAAAGGATCCTCACCCAGTTGGGCAGAGTATATTAAAGATTTTAAAATAAACTGCATACCACGTCTTTCATATGAAGATGTACCATTAAAACCTCAACAGGTCATAAAAGAAATAAGAGATTCTATAGATTATGAAGCAGTAGTTACCACTGATGTTGGTCAAAACCAAATGTGGATGGCTCATTATTTCACCTCCAAAATACCCCGAACATTTTTATCATCCGGAGGATTGGGGACGATGGGATTCGGTTTCCCTGCTGCTATGGGAGCTAAAGTAGCTCTTCCTGAAAGTGATGTGGTGGCGGTATGTGGAGATGGTGGTTTCCTGATGGTTTCCCAGGATTTAGCAACGGTTAAAGAATATGATATACCAGTGGTTATCTGCGTATTAGACAACCGTCATCTAGGAATGGTTGCCCAATGGCAGAAACTCTTTTACGACGAAAGAATGTCCCACACCCATCTAGGAGAAGTGCCAGACTTTGTAAAACTGGCTGAAGCATTTGGAGTGCAGGGCGAAAGAGTAGAAAAACCTGGTGAAATGGAAGAAACACTTAAATGGGCTTTAAAATCAGGTGAACCAACCTTAATAGATGTTATCATTGATCCTGATGAAATCTTACCCATGGTTCCACCGGGATGTGGACTCACTGAAATAGTGGGCGAATATAAAGTGGAAAGAGAATACCCTGGAGAAATACCATATAGATCTCCCCTTAAAGAAGAGGGTGGTGATTAAAATGGATAAACAACGCAGTCATGTTATCAGTGCCCTGGTATTGAATAAACCCGGTGTTCTACAACGGGTTGCTGGACTATTTACCCGAAGAGGTTTCAATATAGACAACATAACTGTAGGGACATCTGAACAAGAAGATATGGCTAGAATGACCATAATCAGCCGGGGAGATGAAAAGGTATTAGAACAGATACTCAAACAACTAAATAAACTAATAGACGTGGTAAAAGTTAGAGATCTGGATCCGGAATTTATGGTGAAACGAGAATTATGCCTGATAAAAATTCATGCCAATTCAGAAAGGGTTCGATCGGAAGTTATTCAATATGCCAATATTTTCCGGGGTAGAATAATTGATGTAAGCCCAGAAACTCTTACTGTGGAGATAACCGGAACTCCAGATAAGATAGAAGCACTTATAGACCTACTAAGAGGATTTGGAATAAAAACCATAGTAAGAACCGGTGTTACTGCCATATCCAGAGGTATGATTGATTATTAAATGAATACTCGAACATGTTAAAATATTTGAATTAATTTCGTGAACTAAACGATTAAATTATTATTTAAATTTAGGGAGGTTTTATAGATGTATTATGAAAAAGACGTGGATTTAGAAGTTTTAAAGGATAAAAAAATTGCAGTTATAGGTTATGGAAGCCAGGGAATGGCCCAATCAAGGAACATGGCAGAAAGCGGATTAGATGTCGTTGTGGGGCTAAGAAAAAATGGAAGATCATGGGAAACTGCTAAAAATGATGGAATGCAAGTATTAACAGTTGAAGAAGCTGCTAATGAGGCAGATATAGTACATATACTGGTTCCTGATGAAATTCAAGCTTTCGTGTACCAGGAATCAATTAAAAATAGTCTGGAGGAAGGAAATACCATATCCTTTTCCCATGGATACAACATCCATTTTGGCTATATCAAACCACCTGAAAACGTGAATATCGCCATGATTGCTCCTAAAGGGCCAGGTGCTATGGTTAGACAGACTTATCTGGAAGGTTTCGGTATTCCCGGCCTAGTAGCTGTGGAAAACGACTATTCCGGAAACACTTTAGAGATTGCACTGGCCATGGGTAAAGGAGTGGGATTAACCCGGGCAGGTATGCTGGAAACCACCTTTAAAGAGGAAACTGAAACCGATCTATTCGGAGAACAGGCGGTATTATGTGGTGGAGTAACAGAACTTATTAAAAACGGGTTTGAAACCCTGGTAGAAGCTGGTTATCAGCCGGAATTGGCCTACTTCGAGACCTGTCATGAAATGAAACTGATCATCGACCTGATATATAGGAACGGATTCGCTGGTATGTGGGATAATGTAAGTAACACAGCCGAATTTGGTGGATTAGTTAGAAGAGAGAGATTAATAACCCCAGAAACTAAAAAAGAAATGAAAAAGATCCTAGAAGAAATTCAAAAAGGTGAATTCGCTAAGGAATGGGCCCTGGAAAACCAGGCCGGTCGGCCAATGCTTAACCGTTTAAGGGCTATAGAAGCAGATCTTCCCATTGAAAAGGTGGGTGCTAAGTTAAGACAACTATGCGGACTGCAATAATAAACATCCTCTATTTATTTTTTTTATAAAGAATCAAAAAATAATTAATCTATAATAGGAGAATTTTATGGTCTTTGTAGGTATGGATCATGGAACTACTGGCGTTTCCTTCAGTATATTAGGTGAAGAAACTATTCATTTTAAAATAGGAAGGGAAGAAACTTCATCTGGAAGTATTTCCGCAATAGCAGAGTTAAAGAAGAGGGTTAATATTGCCGATATATCTCTCATGGCCATTACCTATGCTATGGGAGATGGAATCTCTAGCATAATACCCTTAGAAAAGGTTAAAGACCGAGGAATATTGTCCATAAATGGTGCGGGAAAAGTAACTGGTGGAGGTACCGCTGTTTATCAGGAAATAGAAGAATCTGGTATTCCCACTGTTCTAATTCCAGGAATTCATTGTAAAACCCCTTCTCTTTATCCCTGGTTTAAAGCTGCTTATTCTCATCATGCCAGTGCTGAGAAGATCAGTATTGCCTACCATGCTTATCTGGAAACAGGTTTTAAGAACATGATTATTTCAGACATCAGTTCCAATACAGTTAGTATACTGGTGGAGGATGGCAAAATTAGAGGTGCCATTGATGCATGTATAGGGGCTATGGGGATTATACATGGTCCTTTGGATTTACAGATGATCCGAGATATTGATGATGGAATTAGAACAGCTAATGATTGTTTTTCTCATGCAGGAGCTGTTAAAATAGCAGGTGTGAATGAAAAAGTGGCCCGAGCTAAAGATGAGATTTTAAAACGTCTTAAAAATGGTGATCAAAAGGCAGAATTAGCCCTGGAAACCATGATCAACACCATCACCATGGAAATATATGGTTTAGCAGGAATCGCCCCTAAACTGGATGGGATCGTTTTAACAGGGTCTATTGGTTCCATGAATGAACCTTTGGATGTATTTAATTCTATAAAAACTAAAATAGAAGATATTTGCCCGGTTATAAGGATCGGTGAAAGATCTGGTTCCATTGGAAGTGCACAAATAGCTAAAGCTGTTTTTGAGGGTGAAAAAGAAGTTATAGGGATCCTTGTAGAGAAATAATTATTTTTACTTTTCAGCCACCGCCAACTCCAGGTCCATCAGAGTCTCTGGATATTTCATAATTTTTATGAGATGTTTGTTTAAGCCGTTGCAGTATTTTTTCTTTATTTGATTTTTTAAAGGTTCTTCTTTTATTTTCTTCTTCAATCACCATTAAGTAATCTAATCTGTAGTATAAACCTGTGGAATCCAGCCTAATCCAGGTATTATCTTCCATAAAACAAATTTTATCAGCTTTACCTTTAGTTCTGGTTCCTATATATTTTAAAGTGGTCCCTTCTGTTATTTTTTGGCCATTAAAATCTATAATATCCATTGGAAACACCTGATGTTTTAATTTTTATATGTATTTTTTAGTATTAATGTTTACGCACTAGTCTACTGTAGACTAAAAATTATGATTTTTTTAAGTGATTTTAGTCTACAGTAGAAAAAATGTTGATGTTCAATAAAAAATGTATTCTGAATATACAGAATATTGAAATAAAATTTTCTACTGTAGAAAAAATTAGAATGATTTACTCTAACCATTTCCTTATCAAATCCATATTAGCAGAAGAATCCAATGAAATAGGGGTTATGGTAGCGCAATTTTCTTCCCTAAGCACGTGAACATCTGTTCCAGGATCATCCTTTTCCATGGGCACACCATCGATCCAATAATAAGGTCTTCCCCGGGGATCCAATCTTTTTTCAATGTGTACCTTATACATCCTCTTCCCCAGTCGGGTTAATTTAATTTTTTCATTATCTGGATTAGAAGGGATGTTAAGATTAATGAAATCTATTCCATCTGGTAAAGATTTTCGAGCCATCATCCGGGCCACCTTTCCAGTCATCTTCTGAGCGTGTGTGAAATCCACATCAACATGTCCATCATGAAATTTGATATCACCCCGTGTAACTTGTAAAGAAACAGCAAGAGCAGGTATATCATGGGCAGCGGCTTCCATAGCTGCTCCTATTGTTCCAGATGTTGTTAATTCTGACATTCCCAGATTTTCCCCAATATTAATCCCAGATATAATCATATCTGGTTTTTCACAGCATATTTCG
>JAJFTX010000135.1 GCA_021372715.1 Methanobacterium sp.
AGCCGCTGCCAAATAAGCAGCCCGCTGGGCATCAATGGTAGCCGCTGTGTAATGTTGAGCAATGGTGACAAGTGTGAGAGAATTAAATTCTGTCAATGCTAAATCAAGAACTACGAATAAAAATAATAGACCAGCAGCCACCAACATTGCGTTTTTATTAATTAGTTTTAGGGCATGATATAATGCCATTGTCGCCATCAAGAGCAAGAAAGCCGCCAAAGAATAAAGTACGTATATAAACCGGGCCAGCGTTGCATGATCTGCTAAACTATTAAAAAAAGCTATTGTATCATTTGGTGGAACTGCAATTGTTAAATTTAAAAGAGTGGCTGAAATATAAATCAAACCAAATATAATCGTGCAAAAGGCCCCTATTTTATAGATACCCTTCCAAGTTAAGTCAATAAGATTCTTAGATAGTTCATCTTCATTTTCACTCATATCGCTCGACATTTTAGTCCTTCTAAGTATTTAAAAATTGAAGATCAATTAAGTTATTCATTAATTTTATAGACTATATAAACTATTAATCCAATTGTTCCTATTATTACTACTATATCTAATATTTGGAAGTAATTATGAATTATAGTCCATTCTGGTCCTAGTAAGTAACCTATATATCCTAATGTAAAGGTCCATGGGAGCGATCCAAAAAATGTGTAAACAATGAATTTTTTAAAATCCATCCTTGCTATCCCTGCTGGTAAGGATATGAACGTTCTAATGATAGGTAGTAATCTACTTATGAATACTGCTTTATCTCCATATTTTTCAAACCACCAGTCAACCATATCTAATTTCTTATGAGTTATTAGTACATATTTACCATATTTTTCCAGAAAAGGTCTTCCTCCTTTTAAACCTATAAAGTAGGCTATTAATGATCCAAATAAATTTCCAAGTGCACCTACTATAGTGATTCCTATTAAGGTCATTTTTCCTTCGTAAGCGACAAATCCAGATAAAGGCATTATAATTTCACTAGGAAGTGGTATACACGCACTTTCGAGTGTCATTCCTATAAAGACGCCCCAGTAACCAAGATTTTCTATTAAATGTATTGCAAAATTACTGACATTTTCAACTATACCAACCATAAATAAAAAGTCCTCTTAGATTATTCCATAAAAATAACACAATATCAGAGTAAGTGCACCTAATACCCAGCAATAAGCGGCAAAAATTAGAAGACTTCTTTCTTTTACAATAATTTTTAATAAGAAAGCAATAGCTATGTAACCAAATATAACAGACGCGAGAAATCCAGCTATAATAACGGTTGTGTTTGCTTCGAATCCTGCTCCTATGTCCTTAATTTGCACTGCTACAGCTCCTAATATGGCGGGTATGGATAATAGGAAGCTGAATCGCGCTGCTAATTTTCTTTCTAAACCAGAAAACAAACCAGCAGATATAGTTGCACCAGAACGAGATATACCCGGTGCTATGGCTAATGCCTCAAAAATACCAATAATAAGAGCATTTTTAAAACTAATATCTTTAATTTTTTTATTACCACTTTCAACTTGTTCTGCCAAATAGAGCAAAATACCAGTAATTATTAAAAAAAAGCCCACCGCTGCAAAATTACTAAAGAGAGCATCGAATTGCTTCTCAAATAATATACCAGCAAAACCTGCAGGAATAGAACCCACAATTAAAAGCCAGGTCAATCTTTTAAATGAATCTTCTTTTAAATTTTTGATAAATTTTCCTCTGAAAATATCCAGAATACTGGATATAAACGCTTTTATAATGGCAATAATTTCCTTCCAGAAAAATCCAATAACCGCTACTAGTGTACCTACATGTAGAATGGTGTCAAATGCAACAGCCGCTTCAGGATTAGGATAATTAACACCAATTAATTGTGGAACTAAAACTAGATGAGCTGAACTACTTATGGGTAAAAACTCAGTTAAACCCTGTACTATACCTAAAATAATTGCTTGAATTATGTCCATATCCATTTAACCTATAGAATTTTTTTTTAATTTATTTATAAAGTCCCATATTACTAAAATAGAATATTATAACAATAATAAGGGGGATTGTACTCTCAAGGAAAAGTTTCCCTGAGAGTAATGCGAAAACTAGCAATCCAATTGTATATTCTCGGATTTGAATTAAGTATTTATTTCAAAATTTAACCATAATTTTTACCTATTTTGTTCATAATTAGAACGATTAATTAAAGAATAAAATTAAAAAAACAGGTTTCTTCTTAAAATAATTTAAAAAAATTGATAAGAAATAGTTTAAAAAAAATATAATTAATTAAATATTTAATTAAAGGGAAAAAAATTATGAAGTATTTTGAAAAATTGCTTTGGTGGTTGATAACTGGTCAAAGAGGTGGTTTAAATCGTGCTAGAATAATCAAAAAACTTCATGATAGGCCTTATAATGCTCATCAATTATCGGTGTTGTTAAATTTAGATTACAGAACAATCAGACATCATATTAAAATTTTAGTAGAAAATAAAGTGATTTCGGGTTCTGGAGATTCATATGGTAAAATTTATTTTCTTTCTGATGAAATGGAGAATAATTATGAAATCTTTCAGGGAATATGGGATAAATATATAAAAAATGATGAATAATAAAATTTAAGAGGGTTTATGATGGCTCTAGAATTAATTTTTTTAAATAAAATTTTAATATACGCTGCTATTATAGCGGGAATTGTAAATGTCTGTCTATTATCTGGGCTTGTTTATTTTTATTTGAATAGTTATAAGCAATTAAAATCTAAATTTACTTTTGGCCTATTATACTTCACTTTAATCCTTTTAATTCAAAATATACTTGTTATCGTCGGTCTAATTTTGTTTACTATTTTTGGAATAGAAATAGAAGAATTTAGCGGTACAATTATTTATTCACTTATGTTTTTAGTTAATTTAGGACAGTTAATAGCGTATTCTATCTTGTTTAAAATAACCTGGGAATAAAAAAAAGAAAGAGAATTGGCCCAACTATTCCGCAAAAAGCAAAAATTATTTGACTTTTATTAATTTGTTAATCCATCCTTCTCGATTATTCTTTAATTACTCCATTGATTAATGTTTATCACCATTATTTGATTATAAATTAATTTATGAATCTTAAATAGAAGGCTATAAATACTAAAACTATTCCTATATTTACGATTAATCTTGCCCAAAAATGATATCTGAAGAATAAGACATCTAAAGCAACTATAACGGCTATTAATAATATTAAATAAAATGCAACAATTATTGATTTATTCAATCTGATCACTACCCTAAATTAATTAATGCCATTTTTTGATATAAACGTTTACGGAAAAAATAATGAATGGAAAACAAATTAAAACTAATAGTTAGGATGTTAAGAAGATTACACACCAAAGACGAATATAAGAAACAGCATCGGACTGGCCATCAAGACATGGTGAGCAAATCTGGGCTGAATCTGAACCAGAAAAAGGTAAAACTTCTACTTCACCATTCCTAATAATAAATTAATTTATTGAATATGTTGAAACTTATACTTTATTGGAGAGATTTTATGAAAGAATTTGGTTTTAATGAACGTAATAAGATATTTGACGAGATCGTACGATTAAGACGTTCTGTAAGGGTTTTTAAGGATGAAAACCTCCTGAAGAATATATTGGTGATATAATTGAAGCAGGGATGTTGGCACCTTACGCTGCTGCGGCAGTAGGAGCAAATAAGGATTTCAGACGTTTTTTTGTCTTTCGAAGGGATACTAAATGTATTAAAACTTTAGCTCGTTTAATGGAAAATAAAGCAGCCGAAGGTGTTCAACATTTTGAAGGTATAATAAAAGAAAAACCATTCATGAAACCCAAATTCCAACCATTCATAAATAGATTGAAAATGATTAATGATAAAGGTGTTCCGGGTGTTACTACAGCTCCTTATTTCATCATAGTTGCTGAACTTCGTGGAATACCCCCATCGGAACAGGAATCACTGGCTCATGTATTGGAGAATATGTGGCTTAAAACCATTGCATTAAATCTGGGTTTTCAGTTAATATCCCTCACTAGTCAAATGGCGGAAAATGAAGAACTAATGGAACTATTAAAACTACCAGTTGGAAAATTCGCTCTAAATGGATGCGCCATTGGATATCCAGAACAAACTCCTCAACCTACACCACGACCCAATACTCAAAAAGCAACAAAATGGATGGACTAATTATAAAGAAAAAAAATTAATTAAAAAATTTAACTATTAATAAGCTATAGGTATTGTTAGAACAGCATGTTTTGAATTACAACTGTTTTAGCTGTTAACTGCAGTCTATCAAACAAAAATATGGTAAATGTGGTAATTAACTACTTAAAAAGGAGTGTTGTTGATATGCATCATTTTTGCTTGATTTTGATATATAAATTTCTATTAACAAATTACTATTCGTTTTCATAAATTTTGAATAATTCAATATTCTTTATTGTTTGGAATTTTCTTATATAATCTTCTGGTTTTTTAGATTATTCTTAAGTGTTTGTAGGGTGTTATGTTTAATCTTTCATGAAAATTTATAAAATTTGATTAGTTATACTTAAGGCCAGGGGTATTGGGAATTTTTGACACTGATATTATAGATTAAATAATTTTGGTATAATATAAGCTAAATAATAGATAGTGACCGCATATACTAAAAAACCTAATGTATAAGCAATTATTTTAATAATGATTTCACGTTTCATTCTCCCTTAATCCCCCGTGGAGACATATACTCTAGAAACCTATTATTTATGTTTATAAGGTTCTTTTTTAAAATTAATGTTGATTTGATCTTTATCTATAATAAATGAACCAATATTTTTTCTAAAAAATCCCTTGAAAAGCATTGCCTGGGATGTAATTATTTTCTTTTTTTGGAGGTGTTCTACAGTAGAAAATTACCGATCAATAAAATTTGAACAGGTTCCCGAGTGAGACTTCATCCTCAAAATTTGTGGAAATATTTTACCGGCCTTTGCAGAAACCAGCAGGTTATTGTGGTAGAACTGCAGGGATGTGGTCATACTGCTGATATAAATAGGCCAATCACACATGAAAAGATGACAGATGACGTAGCTGCACTTTTACACCATCTAAATATTGAAAATGCCGATATTTATGGATATAATCTGGGGGTGGAGATGTTAAAATGCAATTAGCAATGCGATATCCTGATTTGGTGCGTAAAATTGTATTTTCAGGCGGACCTAGTTACCATCCGGATGGTTTCTATACTGAATTTTTAGAGTCTGATAAAATGATGAAGCCGGGAAAACCATGGAAAGATTATTATGATAATATCGCGCCAAATCCTTCAGATCTTTCTGTTGTACCTCAAAAAATAAAGGAAATGACTCATGCATGGGAAGGAGTTTCTGATGTAGATTTAAAGTCCCTTAAGGCGCCTGCACTTTTAATTATTGGAGATTCTGATATTGTGCGCCTTGATCATGTGGTGGATATGTTCAAGATTCTTGGTGGCGGATTACCCGGAGATCTTGTAGGTATTCCTAATTCTCAGCTTGCAGTATTTCCGGGTACTACACATACTTCATTGCTAAAACGTGCCGATTGCCTAATTTCTATGATTATGGAATTTTTCGACTCACCTATGCCAAAATAGGACTTATAAAATAAAAAAAACCATAAACGTAATTAAAAATAGTACTTGTCAAAATAAATTTCACCTTTAATAATTAAAAAAAAACTTTACTATTAATTTTTTTTAGTTAAATTTTTTAGATATTAATTTCATATTGATTATTGGTGATTTTATGTTATTTGTAGCAGAGCACACTCACCCGGCTTCTGAATGTCCAATGTCGATGCCTGGTGGAAAGGATATGATAAAAGAGCTTTTTTCAGATGAACATATTAAAAGTACTGGTATAGATTTGGTAGGGGCGTATATGAGTTGTCCCAATGATGAAGGAGCTGTTCATAAGGGTTTTTTCATAATTGAAGCTCCAGACGCCGAAACTATTAAAAATTTCTTCGGCCCTATGAAAGTAGAAGTCAGAGAAGTCAAACCATTCAGTGAAATAGCAAAAACACTATAATTATTTTTTATTTTTTTAATCATAGATTTATTTTTAAGGATTCTTTTTTTACATATTTTATAATTTTTCCATCGTTCTACTGTAGAAAATTTGGGAATCAAAAATTTACTTATAATTGTTTCAACAAAAAATTATTTACAATTATATTCTGGTGTTTATTATGGTTTACTGTCCTGTGTGTGGATCTGAAAATCCGGAAGAAGCTGAAGAATGTAGAAAATGTGGTAAGAATTTAGAGCATATAATCCACAACATCAAAAGTGAGGAAAGGGAATTTAATTTATTAACAGTATCAGGATATGTATTCATTATTCTCGGCTTGTTTTCATTAGGTACATTAAGCATAGTGGGATTAATATTAGGTTATAAAACCTTCAAGCAAAATGATCCAAGAGCTAAAACTCACGGATTTATAATAATGATACTTAATCTGGTAGTAATTCTGTTTTGGATATGGATTTTATTCTTTATACCCAATTGGTGGCAATCTTCCCATCTTAATGAATCTATAGCCAAATTCTTTAGATTACCTTCATAATAAATTCTTAAAAAAAAATTATTTTTTTATTAAATAATATTTTTCTATCGTGCTTCTCCGTCTCTGCAGAAGTAGCCCATGGGTTCGCCTTTGTCTAGGTTGTTTTCTTTCCAGACCATGCATTCGTTGCATATACACATTTTGCTGAAATCTGAGTCATGGCATGTGCTTTTTCTGTAGCGCAATACTCCTGGTACCATTTCTGGTTGATGCATCATTTTCTTTTATTTTGGGCATCATTTCCATGGCCCTCATTTTCTTTTCTTTTACACACTCACTATCAGCTTGTGTAGGACATCTATTACACACGCATTTATCCCAATTTTCAATATTAAATTCAATTTTAGACATCAAAAATCACCATCTAATATTTTGTATATTATTTATGGAAGCGTTTTTTTAACAATCTAATGAGGTTTTTTGTAATTAAAGAAAAAAATGGATTATTTAATTTTAATGAGCTCAGATATTACTGAGCACAGTTTAAGCAGAATATTTGAGTATTATTATTCGATGAAACTAGCTTTATAACTGAGTTATTAAAAGAAAATATAGTAAATGTGGAAATTGACTAATTCTAAAATCCGTTTATGTTTAAAAACTAGCCAGATTGTAATTGTCCCGGCAATAATCTATTTAATATGTTAATATTTAATAAACTTATTAATTATTCCAAATTTTTAAATTTAGACGTTTTTATCCAATTTATAATTGTTTTAATCGCTTCTAGGTTGACATGGCCTTCATTCATGTATTCTTGTGGTGTTGATTTGCCTTCACCTTCTATAAATAAATGATTTAGTTTAGGGAATAATTTAAATTGTACATTTTCATGATTACTTAGTGCATGTTTCCATTCTTTAAAGTCTTTAGATTCTAAAACCTGATAATCTCTTCCGCCTTGAAGGATTAAAATAGGAATTTTTAAACTTTTCGCTATTTTTACCTGATTATTTTCCATTAAATCTTTCCAATAGGCGACCGTGATTCCTAAAGGTAAATCTTGTGGTGAAACATTATCAGAAATTTCAAGTGTTTTAACTTTCTCAACTTTTAATTCCAGTAATTTAAGTTCGTTTTTTTGCTGGTCAGTAATTTTTCCTTCTAGATTATATAGGTAAGTATATTGGTCCAGGATAGTATCTTCTAGTGAACGAGTTATTCCGGCCATAATTATAATCCCTGCCAGATCTGGTTCTTGTTGAGCTATGCGGGGGGCAACAGTAGCTCCTAAGCTGTGTCCTAATAAAATAATTTGTTTCGAAATTATTTCTTTTCTCTGGAGCATTTGTTGAATTGCTAGTATAGCATCATCTATTACCTCTTCCTTCACCGTTAATTTATCTAAAATTTCTGGAGTAAACTTTTTAGCATGTGTGAAAGATCTTTTGTCATATCTAAGCACTGCTATTCCCTTTGAGGCTAGACCCCATGCTAAATCTTTGAATGTTTTATTAGGTCCGATGGTTTCGTCTCTGTCATTAGGACCGGAACCATGCACCAACACTAAACCTGGAAAGGGGCCGGAGTCTTTAGGTAGTGTTAATGTACCGGGGAGAGCCCATTTTCCCTTACCTATAATAACATCTAATTCCTCAAAGGCTGATTCATTAACATACTCTGGTGGATGATACTCAAAATTGGTGGGTGTAAAATTTAAACCACTAATCTGTTCATTTTCATTAAATACCACCTGTACATCTATAATATTCCTTTGAAACTGGCATCTTACAACTACTATTCGATAATTTTCCATTTCAATAGTTTTTTCAATTTCAACTTGTAAAAGACTGCCTGCATCTAAAACTAAATTCAACCAGGATTCCTGTAATTTCGATATGGTAAGTGCGGCTTTCATCTGATCATCAAAATTTGAAGTAGCAGAAGTAAAATCAGCTTTAATTAACAATAATACAAAATTTTGCGCTAATTCTTTTAAATTTTCAAATGCATCTGAAGTCAAATATTATCAGCTCCAACAAATGTGAGTGGTAAAAGTATATTGTATAAAATAATAAACTATTGCATCACGAATTTCTTGGAGGATTACAAAATGAGCGATGAAGAGCATAATATCCATGATTTTGATATTGCATTAATTTGCGAATATTTTTCTAGTATGGATCGTCAAGGCCCAGGAGGCAAGGAAGCAACAATAAAAGCATTGAGCTTTATTGATAATTTACATGAAAAATCAAACATTGTTGATCTTGGTTGTGGTACTGGAGGTCAAACTATAGTTTTGGCTCAAAACACTCCAGGGAATATTACAGCCATTGATTTATTCCCTGGTTTTATCGACAAACTAAATGTCAATGCACAAAAATTGAATCTTCAAAGCAGAGTTAAAGGTGTCGTTGGATCAATGGATAAACTTGATTTTCAATCAAATGAATTAGACCTTATTTGGAGTGAAGGAGCAATATATAATATTGGTTTCGAAAAAGGTATGAA
>JAJFTX010000056.1 GCA_021372715.1 Methanobacterium sp.
CATTATGGTTATTGAGGGAAGAAATGAACACCCCACAGATACAAGGATCCTCCTGGAACTTATCCGGATGAACCGGTATGGTTTGATTAATAAATATCAACTGGAAAAGGCAGCTGATCTATAATATAAGTAATACATTACCCTTTTTTTAATGGAATATTTCCCCTATATTTCTATTGAACCGAGCATTCTCCATCCTCAGATACAAAAATAAGTAATAATTTTTAGCATCTAAGCAACCACAAGAAGTTATATCCAAAAATAGAAAAGATTTCCCTATGTTTGTATTGAAAAGAAGACCGTAAAACTGTTTTCGATGCGATGGATGAAAACAAATAATTAAAAAAAAAATTTAGGTTTCCTGGTCTATTAATCCCAGTAATCTTAAGAATCTTTTTTCTGCCATTTCCCGGCGGAGTACTTGGGGGTTGCATTGGAAAAATTTATTTTTTGTGTTAAAGAATGTAGCTTCTTCCAGGCGTTCCATGTCTTCAGTTTCCATTCCTTCAACACTTAGTAGTGCTAAGTTTCCAGCTTCGAGTCCGACTTTTTCTTCTTCTGTCATGGTTCTTATTGTTATTTCCATTTTATCACCTATTTGAAGGGTTTATTTAACTCTTACACACTACACACTGTCTTAACTAATATATAAAAGCTTCTAATCCTTTTAAATCTAAAAATTTTAGTTTTATAAATCTTATTTAAAATATTAGAAAATATCCAAGGAGTTCTGGCCATTTGACACTTAAAGACAAAATGAAAACAGTCAAACTGAAGGATCTTAACCCCGCACCATACAACCCCAACTACATGGATAAAACTCAAACACGACAACTCTCGAACAGCATAGATACTTGGGGATACCTGGACCCGATCATAGTAAACGAAAGAAATATGGTCGTAGTAGGTGGCCATCAAAGACTCACTAAATTATTAAAAAAAGGAGTAATCGAGGAAGATGTCGTCCTAGTAGATCTGGACTTAACCAATGAAAAAGCACTCAACCTGGCATTAAATAAAATCAAGGGACAATTCGATGAAACCAAACTCGAAAGCTTAATAGAAGATCTACAAATAGAAGGCTTTGATGTTGAACTCACAGGCTTCCAAAACACAGAACTAGAATCATTATTCCCTGAAGAAAAACTCCCCGTAATAGAAGATGACTATGATCCAGAAGTAGAAGTTGAACCGAAAGTGGCCCCTGGAGACATATGGATCCTGGGCAGACACCGACTACTCTGTGGAGATGCCACAAAAGACGAAGACATGCAACTTCTAATGAACAACCACCTGGCCGACCTCATCATAACCGACCCACCATACAATGTAAACTACACCGGAGCAACAAAAGACAAACTAACAATCCAGAACGACAATATGGACAATGAAAACTTCCAGGAATTCCTACTCAAATCTTACCAGGTAATGTATAATGCAGCTGCACCCGGAGCCAGTATCTATGTATTCCACGCAGACACCGAAGCAGTGAACTTCCGAGAAACATTCACTACAGTTGGATGGAAACTAGCACAATGCTGTATCTGGGCTAAACAATCATTCGTGATGGGCCGTCAGGATTACCACTGGCAACATGAACCAGTATTATATGGCTGGAAACCCACAGGCCCCCACCATTGGTACAGTGACCGGAAACAATCCACAATCTGGCACTTCGACAAACCCCAGAAGAACCTGGAACACCCCACCATGAAGCCAGTAGAATTATTTTCTTATCCCATGCAAAACAGCAGCAAAAAAGGAGACATCATCCTGGACCCATTCGGTGGAAGTGGAACCACATTAATAGCAGCTGAACAAACAGAGAGAACCGGTCACACCATGGAATTGGACCCACACTACTGTGATGTGATCATCAATCGATGGGAAGAATTCACTGGACAACAAGCACAACTGGCGGTATAAAATGTGGGACGTATATCACAGCACGTACAAAAAAGGCAAATGTGATGAATGTGGGGAAGAAAACACCAAGCTCACAATCATAGAAGGAGTAGGAAGATGCCACAATTGTCAAGTAAACTGGCTAATGAAAAAAGTTACAGAATAACTAATCTTTTAGAAAAATTATTATACAAATAATTACTACTAACTAACATGATTGAAACACCCACCACACTAATTTTAGGAGCCGGAGCAAGTGAGCCGTATGGATATCCGGTCGGTAATGGTTTAAGAACAGATATAATTTCTTCTCTACGTGAAATGGTAAAAAACAACAATGGTTGGGTCAATGAGTTAAATTATTCTAAAGATTTTGTTTCTGATTTTGCTCATAGATTAGCTATTTCTGATGCCCCATCAATTGATACTTTTTTAGAAAAAAATAAAAATCGATTATATTACTCAGAATTTGGTAAAATATCAATTGTAGATATTATTTCACGAGCTGAAAATAATTTGCCCAATTTTCAGCAAGAAAATAAAAATAAAAATGAGTTTGAGATAGATCATTGGTATAAATACATGGTAAAAAAACTTTCTAAATTAGAAGTGGATAATTTTTTTGAGAATTTAAGAATTATTTCATACAATTATGATAGATCTCTCGAAAATTATCTTTTTAATCCATTATTGGGCTATTTAGATACAAATGAAGCAGTAAAAATTATGAATAAATTGAAAATTATCCACATGTATGGAAGATTGGATCCACTACAATGGGAAGGAACTGACTGGAATAATAGATATTATGGGGAAGCAATTAATAGCAATGACCTTTTTAAACTTAGCAAAACTATTAATTTGATTCATGAGACGAAAGAATCACATGCAATTAAGATAGCTAATGATTACATTGATGAATCGGGAAAAGTCTACTTTTTAGGATTAGATCTTCACAACAACTTATCTAACATTGAAATGTTAGATACAGACCTTCTCGAAAAGAAAGAAATACTTGTAACTGCATATGGTTTAGAAGAAGGAGAAATAGTTACTATTAAAAATTTTTTCAAAGAAATACAACATCCTACTTTCCCTGGAGACCCGAAGTATACAGTGACTAATTCAAAATCACTACAAGCAATAAAAAAATATCTCCCATTTAAATTTGATTAGTTATCTAATTTAATTTATAATAATCAATTAAACAATTTTTATGTTTCTCAATAAAATTGGAATAATTTTCATCTGTCACTTTTAATAATCGGAGTAAACTTTTAAAACAAATTATAACTACCCAGATTATTGCTCCAGACCCTTTTTCATTTTTGAATATTTTAATGTCTATTACTTCACCATGGTTTCCAGTGTAACTATTCATCAACTTATTTACTTTTTGATAATTTTCTTCTTTCAAGTCTGGATCTGTGAAGATCAGTATTGTTTCTCGAAGGTAACCAGTGTCATGTTCATATTCCTTCATCTGCAAGTATTTTAAAACTATAGAGAATCCCTCCTAGGATCCATATGATCTATGATCTGGGTCTTAAGCAGCGTCGAAGAGCACGAGAAAACTAATCAGCAGAAAAGAAGGGAAGACCATGGAGGAGAAACAGAAACACATTGATGCATTCGAAGAGTTTTATACCATAGGGGGTGTTGCTTCAGATGAAAATGTCAGGTATTTGTCAGGTAAATGTCAGGTATCTGAAAGATCGATCTGGCGCTGGTATAAAGAATTAGGA
>JAJFTX010000083.1 GCA_021372715.1 Methanobacterium sp.
ATAATTGTCAAAACCATGGGTAAAAATGGAAGCATTATATATGCCGATAGAATAATAGAGATAGGAGCCAAGTTAACTAATACTCTAGATCCCACCGGTGCTGGAGATTCCTATAGAGCAGGGTTCCTAAAAGGATATTTAAATGGAGAAGATCTGGAATTTTGTGGAAATTTCGCATCAGCTGTCGCATCCTTTGTTGTGGAAGCTGAAGGTTGTCAAACCAACATACCACAATACAATATGGCTTTAAAACGGATAAAAGAGTAATGATAAGTTAAATAAGCATATGGATTGATGTTTCAAATACAATTTTAAAAACCATATCTATTTTTAAGTGAAATATAAATTGAATTATATTAAGATAACAGACATATTATAAATAAAATAAACTGTATTTTATTGATATTTATAATTATTAGTAAAATTGAATTCTAATGGTGATTCTATGACACAAATGGATGACGCAAAAAAGGGCATAATAACAGAAGAGATGAAAGCAGTCGCCAAAGCTGAAAATGTTACAGAAGAATTTATCAGGAAATCAGTAGCACAGGGTACCATTGCCATTCCCAGTAACATTGCAAGGGACATAAATGCTGTTGGTATTGGATCCGGACTACGGACAAAGGTCAACGCCACAATAGGGACCTCCACAGATATATGTGACTTTGAAATGGAAGAAGAAAAGGCCAGAGTTGCTATTGTCAATAAAGCTGATACTTTGATGGAACTATCAGTCGGTGGGGACCTGGATGAAATCAGGCAAAGAATTCTTAAAATATCAGACATACCTGTGGGAAGTGTACCGGTCTACCAAGCTGCTTTCGAAACCATCCGTGAAAAAGGCGCAGCCATTTACATGGATGAAGATATCATGTTCAAAGCCATTGAAAAACAGGCTAAAGATGGTATTGACTTCATGGCCATTCACTGCAGTGTAAATATGGAAACTCTCAAACGTCTCAAAAGACAGGGACGTGAAGGTGGATTAGTGAGCCGTGGAGGTGCTTTAGTATCTGCATGGATGGTGGAAAACGAAACAGAAAACCCATTATATAAAAACTATGATTACATACTGGAGATCGCCAAGGAGTACGATTTCGTGATGTCCATGGCCAACGCCATGCGTGCTGGCGCAATTGCCGATGCAACTGACCGTGCTGGAGTTCAAGAACTCATTATATTAGGTGAGTTAATTGATCGAGCACGGGAAGCCGGAGTACAGACCATAACAGAAGGACCAGGCCACATACCATTAAATGAAATCCAGGCCAACGTGACCATCCAAAAGAAACTGTGCCGCGGAGCTCCATTTTACATGTTAGGACCAATAGTAACTGACATCGCACCAGCTTACGACCATATAGTTTCATCCATAGGCGCCTCCCAATCAGCTGCTGCGGGAGCAGATTTCATCTGCTATGTGACCCCAGCAGAACACCTAGCACTCCCCGGACCAGAAGATGTGAAAATGGGAGTTATAGCAAGTCGTATTGGGGCCTATGTTGGTGATATGGCTAAAGGGATACATAATGGAGAAAAAGATCTAATGATGGCCAATGCCCGTAAAAAACTCAACTGGGAAGCACAGTATAATGCTGCAATCTGCCCAGCTGATGCCCGTGCAATCAGGGATAACCGACCCCCAGAAGACCCTGACACCTGCACTATGTGCGGAAGCTACTGTGCCATAAAAATCGTTAACGAATGGCTGGATGAAGCCCCAACTGACGTATTTGAATAAATTTCATCCATTTTTTTATTTATTTTTAATAAAATCCCATATTTATTTTTTATAGAAGGTGAATTAAATTGAAACACTGGATTGAACGAATTGCATCTGATCTAACCAACTGGAATGTGGACCAACATGTTATAGCCAGCGGAACATCCATATCTGGTTCCATACATATTGGAAATTCTTGCGATGTTTTCATTGCGAATGCAGCCACTAAAGCACTGCATAAGCTAGATACCTCTGCCAGGACCATATGGATAGCTGATGATCATGACCCCCTGAGGAAAGTACCCTACCCCTTACCAGATTCATATGAGAAATATTTAGGAATCCCCTATTCAAAGATACCCTGCCCAGAAAATTGCTGCAGTAATTTCGTGGAACACTTCCAGAAACCATTCCTGGAAACCCTACCAGCCTTTGGTATAGAACTTGAAACCTATTCCGGTTTTAAAATGTACCATGAGGGGACTTACAATGATTACATAAGAAAGTCGCTGGAAAAAGCCCACCAGATCAGGAAGATATTTAACCAGTTCCGAGAACATCCCCTTAAAGAAGACTGGCTGCCTTACAACCCCATTTGTGAAAACTGCGGAAGGGTGAACACCACTTATGCCTATGAATATAATGGCGATATGGTTAAATACCGGTGCGAGTGTGGAAATGATGGTGTGATGGATATCAAATCCGGAGAAGGGAAACTCACCTGGAGAGTGGAATGGGCTGCCCGTTGGAAGATATTTGGTATTACCTGTGAACCATTCGGAAAGGATCATGCAGCTAGCGGTGGTTCCTATGATGTCAGTAAAATTATATCAAAGGAAATATTTGATTATCCCGCCCCCTATCCCATCCCTTATGAATGGATAACTCTGAAAGGGGATGCTATGTCCAAATCTAAAGGAGTGTTTTTCACACCTGGCCAGTGGTTAGAAATTGGTGCACCAGAAACTTTAAACTACTTTATTTTCCGCAGTAAACCCATGAAACATAAGGATTTCAATCCTTCCATGCCCTTCTTAGATTTCATTGACCAGTATGACCGGGTTGAAAGGATATATTATGATGAGGAAGAATCTTCCGAGAAAGAAACTCTGAAGCTTAAAAAAATCTACCAGATCTCACAGACAGTGGATATTGAATCCATACCAGAATCCACACCATTCCAGCCTTCATACCGGTTTATGACCGTAGCCTGCCAAATCGGTAATGATGATCAGGAAATCTTCAATATTCTGAAAAAGAACTCCCAGCTTCCCCCAGAAATGGAAGGGAAAACCTGGTCTCAAATTGATTTAGAAGATGCTGATAGATTTAAAATGCGCATTAAACAGGTTAAAAACTGGCTTAATATCTACGCGCCCGATTTCGTTAAATTCGAAGTACAAAACGAGATCCCTACATTGAATTTAAACGATAATCAAAAAGAATTTCTAGTTAAAGTGGCTCATCTTCTAGAAAACCGGGATTTCACTCCTGAAGAACTGCATGACGAGATGTACCAGATACTGAAAGAACTAGGATTAAAACCTCAAAAAGCATTTCAAGCAATATATCGGGTAATTATAGGTAAAAAACAAGGTCCTCGTGCTGCTTCATTCGTTCTATCCCTTGATAAGGATTTTGTAATAAGAAGGTTCAACTTGGAGGCTTAAATTCCCTTTTTTTAGGGGAAAAAATATTTAATTATTCATTTCCAAAAAAATTAGTTTTACTTAAAAAAAATTATTTCTTTAAATTTTAAACCTTTTTTTAAGTTCTTTTTCAGCTATTTTTTGGATATTTTTTATCTGATCATCTTTATGCTTATCTTCATGTTTTTTATGCTTATGTTTCTTGCCTTTCATCTGTTTATCCAGTTCTTTAGTTGCTTTATTGGTTATATCATCAAGTAATGACATAAAAAATTACCTCCGGATAATGAAGGGATTTATTCAGGTTGAATATAAATCATTCTTTTTCTGTATATTTCTCTGGATTTTCATCGAATTCTTTTTTACATCCAGGAGCACAGAAGTAGTATTTTTTACCCTTATAAGTACTTACCCATTTTGCTGTGTCTTCATCTACATCCATTTTACATATCGGATCCACTGCCATTATTCATCACCTGCCTATTAATATGTTGTTGGAGATGGATTTTAAAATTTTCTAGATCAATGATATTTTATTATTTGATGACCGTTTTGCTGGTGGAAGATATCCCTTCAACATCAAAGAAAGACTCACTACTGTTACTGAACTTAAAGCCATGGCCAGTCCTGCGTATTCCGGTCGGAAAGTAATTCCAAAAGGTGGGTACAGTATCCCTGCAGCCACTGGAATTAAAATGGCATTATAGGCAAATGCCCAAAATATGTTCTGTTTAATACGGCCCATCACCTTTTTGGAAAGCTGTACACCTGCTACAGAGTCCAGTAAATCATCTTTAATAAGCACTATATCACCACTTTCTATTGCAACATCCGTACCACTACCAACAGCAATACCAACATCTGCCTGGGCCAATGCAGGAGCATCATTTATACCATCCCCAACAAAAGCCACAATTTCACCATTTTCTTGCAGTTTTTTAACCTCAGCAGCCTTATCCTGTGGTAAAACCTCAGAAATTACTTTTTCTAATCCAATTTGTTGAGCTACTGCTTTAGCGGTTCTTTCATTATCTCCGGTGATCATGGTCACCTGAAGGTCCATATCTCTCAATTCCTGGATTGCCTTTTTTGTAGTTTCTTTCAGTGTGTCTGCAACTGCTATTACTCCCCATGTTTTTTCCGGGGAACCTACTATTATGGCTGTTTTTCCTTCATTTTCCAGTTTTAATAAGCTTTCCTGGAATTCAGGATCTAAAGGTATATTATTCTCTTTGAAAAGTATTCTATTTCCCATTATAACTTCCTGATCAGCAATTAAAGCCTTAACACCCTTGCCTCCTAAACTGGTAAATGCAATACTTTCTTTTAAATTTAATCCTTCTGATTCAGCTTTCCTAACCACTGCCTTTGCTAACGGATGTTCTGAGTTCTTTTCTACGCTTGCTGCTATTTTAAGTAGATTCTGTTCATCTATTTCTATGGCCAGTACATCAGTTACTTCTGGTTTTCCCTTGGTTAGTGTTCCGGTTTTATCAAATAGGATGGTGTTGAGTTTTTCAGATATCTCCAGTGCTTCACCGTTTTTTATCAGTATTCCCAGTTCTGCACCTCTGCCAATACCCACCGTAACCGCGGTGGGAGTAGCCAGGCCTAAAGCACAGGGACATGCCACCACCAATATGGAGATCAGGACGGTGAGTCCGAATAGTAATGTACTCCCCAGGATGAAGTACCATAGAATAAATGCTACTAAAGCTATGGTGAGAATGGTGGGGATGAAATAGGATACGGCCCGATCAGCCACTCTTTGAACTGGGGGTTTAGAGCCCTGCGCCATTTCTACCAGCTTAATTATCTGAGCCAGTGCAGTGTCTTTTCCAATTTTCTCAGCACTAAATTTTAATACCCCGTTTTGGTTAATTGTTCCGCCAACCACGTTTAAATTTGCTTTTTTTAGTACAGGTAATGGTTCTCCAGTGATCATGGACTCATCAACATAACTTTCACCGAATATAACCCTTCCATCCACTGGTATTCGTTCCCCAGGCTTAACCAAAACTATATCCCTTACTTGCACATCATCCACTGGGATCTCGGTTTCAACAGATTTTTCACCTTCATCACGAATTATAACGGCTGATTTAGCCTGTAAACCCACTAATTTCTTTATAGCAGTGCTAGTTCGTCCTTTAGCACGTGATTCGAGCCAACGTCCCAGCATTAAGAATCCAGCTAACATCAGAGCAGTTTCATAGAACATGAACTCTGGTGTTAGTACGATATTGAAAGTTCCCAGGATGGAGGAGATAAAAGCTACCCCAATACCCAGAGAGTACATCACATCCATGTTGAGAGCTCGGTTTTGTAGTGAACGATAAGCAGCAGAAAATATAGGATAACTAACATAAATAAAAGGCAAAATAGTAACAACTAGCATGAAATAAGCCATGTTAAATGGCAGCATCACCCCAGCATACATGATGATCATCAGTGGGATGGAAACAGCGAATGCTACAATAAAACGGTTCTTTTTACTCTTAAGATCTGCTTCACGTAGTTTATCTTCCTGATCTTCCTGGATTTCTCCTTCAACACCCAAATATTCATATCCAAGGTCTTCAATGGCCTTTCCCATCTCTTTAACAGTGATCATCTGTGGATTGTAGGTTACGTAGGCCTTTTCAGAGGCCAAGTTAACGTTTACTTCAATTATACCTTCTAATTTATTTAATACATCTTCTATTGCCTTTACACACATTGCACAGGTCATACCACCAATTTTAAGGGTGATTTTTTCGTTTATAACATCATAACCTGCATTTTTAACTGCATTTTCCACTTCGAATAATTTTATTTTGTCAGAGTCGTAGTTCAGATTTGCTTCTTCAGCATTGAAGTTCACCTGAGCATCACTTACCCCTTCTAAATTATTCAATGATTTTTCAATGTTCAAGGCACATGATGCGCATTGCATGCCGGAAATCTTTATTTTTGCCTTTTTTTCAGCCTTGTCAGCCATTTTATTACCCATGTTATTTAGGATAAAATAATATAAATGAAATTTAAACTCCTCGCAGGTCTTTAAACAATTCCCCATTCTTAATAACCAATTCAATGTTATCTGGATTTCCTAAAGAGTTTATATCCTCTAATGGATCTTTCTTACTTATTATGATGTCGGCTAGTTTTCCTGGTTCAATGGTTCCTATCTGATCCTGCCAGCCCAAGAGTTGGGCTGATACTTTAGTCCCGGTCATGATGGCCTCCATTGGTTTCATACCTATCTCACACAATAAGCCTAGTTCCTGAAGATTAACTCCGTGTTCTATCACCCCACAGTCCGTTCCCATGGCCATGGTTACTCCAGCTTTATATGCTTTCTTCATATTTTTTCGGTGAATATCTACTATCCTTATTGCATCTTCCACCATATATTCGGGAATTGTTCCTTCTTCGGCGTGTATTTTATTTATTTTCTGAACTACTAAAGTAGGAACCAGATATACATCTTTTTCATTAATCATCCTTATGGCTTCCCTATCCAGATAGGTTCCATGTTCAATGGAAGTTATTCCTGCCTTTACCGCATTTTTTATTCCATCCACACCATGTGCATGCGCCATGGATTTTATACCTCTGTTTTGAGCCTCCCTAATAATTACTTGCAGTTCTTCCACAGTAAATTGGGAGTATTCAGGATGATCATTAGCACTCATCACACCACCAGTGGCCATTATCTTCACCACATCCGCGCCAGCCCTCAGAACTTCCCTCACTTTCTTGAGAACGCCTTCTTTTCCATCACAAACACCGTCCGGTTTTCCTGGATAGGATATTTTCATATCAAAACCTGATTTAAGCCAAAAGTCAAAATGACCCCCAGTGATAGATAGGGGAGATCCACTGATCTGCATACGAGGTCCTACTACTAATCCCTGTTGAACTGCTTTTTTCACACCATAATCGGCCAGTCCAGCATCTCTTACTGTAGTGACTCCTGCATTGATTGTTAAATTCATATTACGGATTGAGTTGAAGAAAAAGGTTGATAATGGATTGTACATGGTGTGTTCCATTTTAAATCCGTTGGCCATGAGGTGTACATGGCTATCTATAAATCCCGGTAGTAAATATCCTCCTCTTGCATCAATTCTTCTGATCTTTGCTTGTGGAATGGTTATGGAATCTTCAGCACCCACAGCTTCTATTTTATTATTTCTGATCAATATTGCTGCATTATAAGTAGGTGAATTGCCTGTTCCATCTATCAGAGTTCCGTTATGTATGAGGGAATATTCCATTTGCATCCTCCTAAAATTAAAATTAATTAATATGGTTTTTTTTGTTTTTATCGGTTAATATATTTTACAAAAAATTAACTATTCGATCCGATGTATTAAGTTATTTTGTTCAAATTTTGAAATTATTTGATGATTCTGGTACCTTTTGTGTTTAAAAAAGAGAAAAGATTATAAATACCTAAATCAAACAATCTGTTGTGTATTTAATTAAATATAGGAGTGAAAAGTAATGGTTGAATGGCGACCTTTAGTTATAAGTATATTTTTTGCAATGGCCGTATATTTTGTATCTTTAGTATCTGGCCAAAGTGGCGGTTTTCTGGGAGTATTACTCGGTGGAGCAGTTGTAGGATACATGATAGATGGAAATATTAAGGATGGAATTCTTCACGGAGCGATCTTAGGTATTGTAACTGGTCTGATAATCGTTGCAATATTAATAATCCAGTTAGCCAGTTATGGTTTAACTTCAGCGTTATCCGGTGCTATATTGCAATCCATAATATATCTTCTGATAATGGAGATTATTATAGCAATAATTGGTGGAGTATTCGGTATTCTGATTAATTCAGAATCATTAGAATCAGTAGAAACGTAAATTACGCATTTTCTATTCTTCTTTTTTTTGTACTGAAAATTTAGATTAGAATATTATTTTTATCAGATAGTTGATATTTTACATAATCTTCAAATTATTTTAAAAAAAATTGTTATTAATTCATCATGTGGAGTAGAAAAAAATGACTGACTGGAAAGCTATAGTAATAGGTGGTATTATAAACGCAGTATTAACCCTAGTGTTCTTATTAGCCTTTTTCCCCTTGTTCTTTTTAGGTCCTTTACTTGGCGGTCTTTTAACCTCCTATCTCAGTAAAACATATCCTATAATGGATGAAAAAGATGGAGCTGTTGAAGGAGGAATTTCTGGGATAATTGGTGGTTTGATAATTGGTTTACTATTCATATTTGGTTTCGGAGCTTTAAGTGCAATCATAGGATTGATATTTACCAACATCGGACTGGTGGCTGGTACTATCACCATCATCATGGGAATATTTGTAACAGTGCTTGCCATATTTGTTGGTGCCGTTCTGGGTGCTATTGGGGGTATAATTGGAGTTTACCTAAATAAACCAGCGTATATTGAATAAATTTAATAACACATTTTATAAAAAAATTACATTATTTATTATTTATTTTCTATTTTAATGATTCCTTCATCAGCATCCAGTTCCACCCAATCTCCATCGTTCAGGATGCCTAATAAAGATTCCTCAGGACGATCTACCATGGGTATACCAGCCATTATCGCACCAGTTGCAATTATAGGCTCAGCTTCAAGTGCAATTAATGCCAATGGAGCTGTTTTATTCTTATACATTTGATATATGATATAAGAACCCACTGTAGATCCCTTACCCGATGGAATTACCAGTATCTTCTCGCTGATTTTCTTTCCATATAATTCATGATGTGTATCAGTAATTATACCCGTATCCGGGTCAACTCCACCTAGAAAACTTATAGGATCTTTAGTTAATAGAACAGGGCCATTAACATGTCCTCTGGATATCTTTCGGCACTTTATAATCTTCACCATTAATTATTCCCCTAAATTAACATTTTAAATGTTTATTTGATTCATAAGATAAATAAAGAATTCTGTTTTTTAATAGAATTAATCTATAAAAAAGAAAGAAAAAAGAAATTAATGGTTTTATTCTAGGTTTAGCTTCCATCCACCAATTTTTGGTGCCAGATAGTTGTAGAAAAATGCCCCTAAAGCTGCAATTATGAAATATACTACGAAGCCGAATATGACATCAAATATTAGGTTTGAAACCCCTGCAAGTGGATATCCTGCTGCACTGAATAATATAAGATAAATTATTCCCCTGATTAATCCAAATACGGCCATGAGTACACCGATAGCTAGTGCTGCTGGTATTATTGGTATGGATTTCAGTTCGTGTAATGTTCCGGATATTGCTGCAAATTCTAGTTTAATTTTGGAAACTTTGGTGACTATGAAGTTGTAGAATATAGCTACTAGAGCATATAAAATGAAGCTTCCTATGAATACTATTATTGGCAATCCGATGATTAAAAATAGAGCTTCTACAACACCAATTGACCTAATAACCGCACCTGTAGGCATGACTACACCAGTCATGTTAGTAGCGTTTACAACAGCCTGGGATACCAGTGGAACTAGGCTGCCTAGGAACGAAGTTGTTGGTGCCAGAAGTGCAGCTAAAAACAGCCCAACGATGAAGGCCCATATAGCTTGAATAACTGCTAGTATCAGTGCAAAATTGACTATAGGAATTTCCATTAAATTACTACCTTCCATTGCCAGTTTTATACCGCCTAATCTAGACACCAAGCTATTATACAGAAATGCACTGTAGAAATATACTGCAATTCCAATGAAGAACACTGCTATGGGATAAATAATGACTATAGCTACTCCTAACCAGGCCATAGTTGCGCCAAAAGTAGGCATAAATGCCCCAAGAAGACTTAAAAATAATAATAATAGTATAGCCCCAATGAATGCTAAAATAGACTGAACACCAGCTGTCATTAATGTGAATGGCGCTATTTTAACCGATTTAACTTCTTTGACATCTGCCATTTTTTCACCTCCTTTATGTTTATTACGTCTATATTTTTAATCAAAATCATATATTAAATTTTCTTTTTAGTTCATAATCTAGTAAAATAAGTAATTTCGTAATTTAATAAGTAGATAGATATTTAAAATAAAAGAAAGTCCTCAAGAATATTATAATTCTTTAAAATAAAAAAAATCCAGAAAGGAGTAAAAATAAAAATATCGGAAATAAACCAATAAATTCATACTAAAATTAGCTTTAAGTATATTAATTAAACCATTTTTCCGATTCGACCAGCACATTATCCACTATTTGAACAGCTGAGCCCAGATAAGTATGAGGATCCATTATTTCAGCGATATCATCTAGGGTTAGGTATTTAATAATTTCATCATCCTCGGATATAATTTCTTCAAGACTTTTACCCTTTTGATTGGCCTCCACAGAACATTTTCTAACCAATGCATAAGCAGTCTGTCTTCCTGCTCCTTTCCGAGTTAATTCAGCCATAACTCGCTCTGCCATGATCAGACCATGAGTGATATTCAAATTAAGTTCAATATTCTCCGCATAGAAAACTAGATTATTGAATAGCTTCTGAGTGAGCAGTAAGATGTAATCTGTGAGTAAAAAGGATTCTGGGAAGATTATTCTCTCACAGGAAGAGTTTGTAAGGTCTCTTTCATGCCAAAGCGGATTATTTTCAAGTGCCGGGATTACATACGCCCTTATAACCCTAGATATCCCGCATATTCTCTCCGCAGTGATGGGATTCATTTTATGAGGCATGGTACTGCTTCCCACCTGCTTTGCAGGATCAAAACTCTCCCCAATCTCTTTGATTTCCGTTCTCTGTAAATTTCTAACTTCTAAAGCCATTTTATCCAGAGTACTTGCTAAATTAGCTAAAATCATTATTAATTCAGCGTGATTATCCCTCTGAACCACTTGATTAGATATTAAAACTGGTTCTAAACCCAGATTTTCTGAAAGTTTCTTATGAACAGCCAGTCCATCTGTTCCCAGGGCAGCGGTGGTTCCTACTGCTCCAGTCATCATTCCTCTGCAAAGCCTGTCTTCACCTTCATCCAATCTCTCGATTTGCCTATGCAATTCATCAGCCCATAATGCAAATTTCATTCCATAAGTGGTTGGTAAAGCATGTTGTCCATGGGTTCTGCCTATACATACTGTTTTTTTATTGTCTTCTGCCAGTTTTAAAAGTGTTTTAGTAAGATCCACCATTTTTTTCCTTAAAATAACAATGGATTCCTTAAATAGTAGTGATTGTGAGGTATCTATGATATCGTTTGATGTTGCTCCGAAGTGCACATATTCACCTGCATCTCCTTCACATGCTTCGGCTAGTGCTTTCACTATAGAAGCTATATCATGATTGGTCTCCCTTTCTATTTCCGCCACACGCTCTGTAGTTACATATTTAGTGCTTGCTTTACTTTTGATTTCTGTTGCAGCATTCTGTGGAATTAATCCTAGTGAGGCTTCTGCTTGGGCAAGCGCAGCCTCCACTTCAAGCATTTTTTGAAGTTTATTTTCATTATCCCACACTTTTCTCATTTCTTCTGTACCGTATCTGTATTCTATAGGATGGATAGCCATTTTATAATCCTCAATTATATTAATAAAATTAAAAATTATTATAATCTTTTATTTTCCATAAAACCTGTATTTATTTAAATATTCCATTTTCTGAGGTTATCTATGAGAAAGAAAACCGCAGTGCAATGCAGAAAACCGCCAGAATAATGGTCATTACCACCACTTGGGTGGGTGTGAGCTTAGGTCCTTTAGTCTCCTCCTCAAAATATCGAACTAATCCCGCTCCACTGGGAGGAAGTACCCTTTTGTCTTTTTTAGCCATTTAATCACCTGATTAGATTAATTATGATAATATTGTATACAATCAAGATTATGATTATATTTCTATTTAAATTTGATGATGAATTATTCAAAATAATACTAGGATCTTAGTTTTAATTTATTACTATAATAAATTTCTTCTAATCTAATGAATTGGAAATTTGATTAAATAAATTCATCAAAATTTGATTTCAACCACTGCTAAAGTTGAAAAGAAAATAATAAAAAAAATTTAATAGACAGCTAACCTATCATATTAGTAGAGATGCTATTAATGAATTCATAACTGCTTGTTTAAATATTAATTTAAACTAAAAAAAACTATTTATTATAACAACGAGGTTATATAATGGGATATTTCGAGAATTTAGAAACAGAAACTAACAAATTATATAATATCGCCAAGAAAGCCCGATCAAAAGGGTATGATATCGAAATGGAACCAGAAATACCTCTGACAAAAGATCTGGCAGAACGGGTGGAAGGATTAGTAGGTCCAGAAGGCATAGCAAAAAGAATAAAAGAACTGGAAAAAGATAGCTCCAGGGAAGAAGTTGCATTTCAGATAACCAGAGAAATAACCAAACCAGATGAAGAAGGTAAAGAAGATAGTATAGAAATTAAGGAATCTAAATCCGAACAGGCCATACGAACCGCACTGTCCATTCTTACAGAAGGAGTGGTTGCTGCTCCTTTAGAAGGAATAGCCAAATTAAAGATAAAAAGAAATTTTGACCAAGGATGGTATCTGGCAGTGTACTTCGCAGGACCCATAAGAAGTGCAGGAGGAACTGCTGCCGCACTAGCTGTACTTATAGCAGATTATATTAGACTTTCATTGGATTTAGATCCCTATAAACCCTCTGAAAGAGAGATTGAGCGTTATGTAGAGGAAGTAGAGCTATACGAATCAGAGGTTACCAATCTACAGTACTCCCCTAGCCCAGAAGAAGTTAGATTAGCAGCTAAAAATATACCAGTAGAGGTTACTGGAGAACCAACTGATCATGTTGAGGTTTCTCATAGGGACCTGGAAAGAGTAGAAACCAATCAGCTGCGAGGAGGAGCTTTACTGGCTATGGTAGAAGGTGTTATACAAAAAGCCCCTAAAGTAAGGAAATATGCTAAAAAACTGGATATTAAAGGATGGTACTGGTTGGAAAAATTTTCTAAAAATACAGAAAGCGAAAAAAAAGATGGTGAAAGCTCTAAAGTAGATGATAAGTACATGCGAGACATAATTGGAGGAAGACCAGTATTAGCCTATCCCCAAGCTAAAGGCGGTTTCAGATTAAGGTATGGCAGATCTAGAAACAGCGGTCTGGCAGCGATGGGCATTCACCCAGCAACTATGGAAATACTGGAGTTTTTAGCCGTGGGGACACAGATGAAGATAGAAAGACCAGGTAAAGGAAACTGTGTTGTGCCATGTGACTCCATAGAAGGACCAATAGTAAAATTAAAAGATGGATCTGTACTAAAGATTAATTCCACAGAACAGGCTAAATCAGTGAAACGTGAAGTGGATGAAATACTATTTCTAGGAGATATGCTGGTAGCTTTTGGTGAATTCCTAAGAAACAACCATGTTTTACTTCCCGCAGGTTGGTGTGAAGAATGGTGGATTCAAACTTTGGAAAAATCCCCAGAAAATAAGGAAAATATGGATTTAAAAAATTTCAACCATGAAGAAATAACATCAAAAGAAGCATTTGAGTTATCTAAAAGATATGATGTCCCTTTACATCCTAAATATACGTACTTCTATCATGATGCATCAATAGAGGAAATTAACCTCCTTAAAAATTGGCTTAAAGAAAACTATATTGAAGATGAATCATCCGCAAGAATAGAAGCGAATATAACACCAGAAAAAAGGATATTAGAAATTTTAGGTGTGAATCACCTTGTTAAAGATGGTAAAATCATCATCGATCCAAACGACACCCATGCTCTTATAAATACTATAAAAGAACCCCTGTCTATCGAAGAGAACTTAAAAACACTTGATGCTTTGAATAAAGTTTCTTCGGTTAAGATCATGGCCAAAGCACCTACCTATCTCGGTGGTAGGGTAGGAAGACCCGAAAAAACCAAAGAAAGGATGATGAAACCCGCTCCCCACGCATTATTCCCCATAGGGACCAATGGTGGTAGCAGACGTAACATAGTGGATGCTGCTAAAAAAGGAAGCATCATAGTAGAAATTGCCCGTTGTAGATGCACTCAATGCGGAGTGGGATCAATGCAAGCTATATGTCCCTCTTGCGGGGGAAGAGCTTTACCCACAAGCTCAGGAAAGAAAAAAATAAACCTGGGCAACCTGCTTAAGAAAGCCTATAAAAATGTAGGAATCAGGAAGATGGATGAAATTAAAGGGGTTATAGGAATGATATCCGAGGATAAATTCCCAGAACCACTTGAAAAAGGAATATTAAGGGCAAAAAATGGTGTTTACACCTTTAAAGATGCTACCATTAGACATGATTCTACCAACTTACCCCTAACCCATTTCATACCCCGAGAAATTAAAGTAGATATTCAAAGATTAAAGGAAATGGGATACACCCATGACATCTATGGAGATGAACTGGTAAGTAACGAACAAATAGTTGAGATAAAAGTACAGGATGTGGTTATTTCAGATAAATGTGCTGAATATCTTCTTAGAGTAACCCATTTTGTGGATGATCTATTGGATAAATTCTATGGTCTGGATAGATTCTACAATATAAAAGATACAAAAGATCTGGTGGGACATCTGGTGGTAGGGCTAGCTCCACACACCTCAGCAGGAGTTCTGGGAAGAATAGTCGGATTCACCAAAGCCTCCGCCTGTTACGCCCATCCATACTTCCATTCAGCTAAAAGACGTAATTGTGATAGTGATGAAGACTCTGTAATGCTTCTATTAGATTCGCTGCTGAATTTCTCCAAAGTATATCTGCCCAGCTCTCGAGGAGGCCGAATGGACGCGCCACTGGTTTTATCCATTATGATAGATCCAGAAGAGATCGATGATGAATCACATAATATAGACACCATGCCCCGGCTTCCCCTGGAATTGTACCAGGAAACCCAGAAATTTAGCAAACCATCTGAAGTACTAACATCCATAAACAACGTTAAAAATAGACTTGGAACTGAAAAACAGTATGAAGGATTGATATACTCCCATGAAACCACAAGCATCCACAGTGGCCCTAAACAGTCCCTCTATAAAATGCTGCCAACCATGAAAGAAAAGGTAGATGAACAGATTAAATTAGCCGAAAAAATAAGAGCAGTGGATCAAAAAGGAGTGGTAGAAGGGGTTTTAAACTCTCATTTTCTCCCAGACATGGCCGGAAACATCAGGGCTTTTTCCAGACAAAAAGTACGCTGCACCAAATGCAACAAAAAATATAGGAGAATGCCATTATCCGGTGAGTGTACATGTGGTGGAAATCTAATTTTAAGTATATCCAAAGGTTCCGTGGTTAAATATCTGGAAATATCCAAGGATCTGTCCAAAAAATATCCAATTAATAATTATCTGATTCAAAGAATTGAGCTGATCGAATATGGTATAAACTCCCTATTTGAAAGTGACAAATCCAAACAGAGTTCACTTGATGTGTTCCTATAAAAGGAATGACATTGCCTTATTCTGCAGCCTAATCAAAATATTTTTATATGGTATAATCAAAAATACAAAGTAGATAAATAGAGTCTTAATAAAAAAAATTAGGGGAAAGAGTTGGTAAAAATAAATACCAATTTAATTAATTTTTTAAAGAAATCTGTGGAGGATAAGAAATGAAAGACGCACGCATTATTGCGGCTCTTCCAACCAAGGCCCATAGTTGTGTATTGAAGAATAACGGAATATTTGAAAGATTCAGTCATGAGAAAATAGTTAAATCATGCTTTATGGTGGATGTTCCACTATGGGCAGCGGAGAAAATAGCATCTCAGGTGGCCACCGCCGCCTATGATGGTATGACTACCAAGGAAATAAAGATGCTGGTCTTCGATGCTTTGAAGAACATCGATAAGAAGGCTGCTGAAAGATATTTCGCCGCCAACACCCTAAGGGTTAGAACCTCTCGAGATACCATAGAAACCTTCGACCAGACAAAAATAGAAAAGACATTAATAGTAGAAACTGGAGCATCAGAAGGATTAGCCCATAAAATTGCCACTGAAGTATACAAAGAACTTAAAAAACTCGACGTAGAATATCTTACCGCTCCCATGATCAGGGAGATTGTAAACACCAAACTGGTGGAATACGGACTAGAAACATTAAGACGCAAATACACCAGACTGGGTATTCCTGTCTATAACATAACCAATCTCATCCAGAACGGTTCCCGAGACAACGCCAATATGATCCATAATCCAGAGACCGTTCACAAATACGTGGCCGACGAAGCCCTAAAACAGTATGCCTTACTGCATATCCTACCCAGTGAATTAGCCGACGCCCACATGGGTGGCGGAATACATATACATGACTTAGAATTCTTCGCAGGCCGTCCTTTAAACTGCTTGCAGCATGATTTACGCCTTTTCATTAAACATGGACTTAAAGTAGACGGTACAGGAGATCATACATCTGTAGCAGGCCCACCCAAACATATGGAAACACTTATGAACCATTCCGGTGAGATAATGCTAGCAGCCCAGCAGAACATGAGCGGTGGTCAATCCATGAGTCTATGGAACGTTTTCGTAGCACCTTTCGCTGCTGGAGTACCCTATGAAAAGGTTAAACAAGCTGTTCAAATGTTCATATTCAACCTGAATATGGCCTATGCGGCCAGGGGATCGCAGGTGCCCTTCACATCCATAAATTTGGAATTCACAGTTCCTGATTTCTTACAAGACGAACCAGCCTACGGGCCTAAAGGAAAATTAGTGGGAACCTATGGTGACTTCGAAGAAGAAGTAAGAGCCCTTCAAAGAGCATTCACAGAAAACCTATTAAAGGGAGACTCCGATGGTAAACCACACCTCTTCCCTAACACCATCTACGTTTTAAGAGATAAAGTACTAAAAAACGAATTCGAAGAAGATTTAAGTAGAGTACATGAACTTTCCGCCAAATACGGAACTCCTTACTTCGCTAATATGCTACCTGACTACAGGGGAAACCTGGCGAACTACATGGGCTGTCGAACTTCCCTATCGGATAATTGGACTGGTGACTGGTCGCAGGACTGTCTGCGTACAGGTAACCTGGCCTATGTAACTTTAAACCTGCCTAGGATGGCATACGACTCCCGAGACGATGTGGAAGTATTCGATTACCTGGATTCCTATCTGCATCTGGCTGAAGAAGTGTTGCTTCTAAGAAGACAACAAGCTATGAGTTGTCTGGATAATTATAACCTGTTACCCTTCCTTACCCAGGAATTTGATGGTGAAAGATATTATAGTATAGACAACGCCACACTTTCATTTGGTTTCGTAGGATTAAATGAAATGTTACAATATCACTGTGGTGAAGGAATTGAAAACCCTGATTCCCGTAAATTCGGATTGAAAATTTTAGAATATATGAATAAACGAGCCAACGAACTTAAAGAAGAAACAGGATATAGATGGACTGTTTTACAAACCCCTGCAGAATCAACTGCATATCGGTTTGCCATGCTGGATCGGGAGAAATTTAAAGACAAAATCATAGTACAAGGCGATGCTGATGCCTCTTACTACACTAACTCTTCCCATGTACCAGTGAACTCCGATGTATTACTACCGGAAAAAATCAAAATCGAAGAGAAATTCCATCCACTTACCCTAGGAGGACATATATTCCATGCATTCATGGGAGAAGCCTACAGTGAACCAGACTCTCTGATGAGTCTCACTAATAAAATCGCCCGCAAATCAGATCTGGGATTCTGGGCCTACAGTTCAGCATTGAGTTTCTGCATCAAATGCAAAACACTGATGAAAGGTTTACAGAACCAATGCGCTACCTGCGGTGAACAAACCGAAGTAGAATGGTACGACCGCATCACCGGATACGTTCAACAAGTCGGAGTATCTAAATCAGCATCCGGCGGATGGAACCCTGGTAAGATGCAGGAATTAAGGGATAGAAAACGATTCTAAATTTTTTAAATTTTTTTATTTTAAATTTACATTTATTTCCATTTTAATTGTTTTAAAAGAGGAATGAAATGGAAAGTAAACTGAAATATGCTATAAGTGAGAAGATAAACAAACTCACAGAAGATTTCGAGAAGCAACAAATAGAAATATTCCGCTGGCTCCATCAACACCCTGAATTGGCCCTGCAAGAATTTAAATCCAGCAAGTTCATCTTGGATCATCTGAAAAAACTGCCAGGTATGGAGATCACTTATCCTCTCTCCAAAACAGGGATCAAAGCTGTTTTAAATGGAGACAAACCAGGACCCACTATTGCGCTTAGAGCTGATTTCGATGCTCTGCCGGTAAAAGAAGAAACCAACTTACCTTATGCTTCAAAGGTTAAAGCTATTTATAATAATCAGGAAACCTTTGTAGCGCATGCCTGCGGACATGATGCCAACGCTACCCTGGCACTGGGCACAGCCACAATTTTAAGCCAGATAAAAGAGGATATAACTGGTAAGGTGGTTTTCATATTCCAACCTGCAGAAGAAGGAACACCTCAAGGTGAAGAAGGTGGAGCTGCTTTGATGATTAAGGAAGGAGTGTTAGAGAACCCGGATGTTGACGTAATATTTACTCTTCACGCTAATAGTCATTATTATCCTGGAACGGTGATAATGGGAAGCGGAACCACCCATGCCAGCATGAACACCATTATCATCAAGATTTTTGGATTACACGCCCATGGTTCCCAGCCCTGGAAAGGCAAAGATCCAATCGTAGCTGGTTCTGCTATTGTTACTGCTCTTCAGACCATCATAAGTCGTGAAGTTGATCTACAACGGGGTGCTGCTGTTATAACCGTTGGTTATTTCTATGGGGGAATTAAAGTGAATATTATTCCAAATGAGGTGGAAATGGGCCTTACGGTACGTTCTCTTGATGATGATAATAAAAAACTATTGATTAAACGGATTAAAGAAGTCGCTGAATTGGAAGCAAGAGTGCATGGTTGCCGTGCCGAGGTTTATTATGAACAGGATTATCCCAGAAATGAAAATAACCCAGAACTTTACCATTTAATGTATCCTGTTGTGAAAAGTTTTGCTGGAACTCGAAATATGGTTGAATATTTACCTAGGACAGCTTCAGAAGATTTTTCATTTTTTTCCCAGAAATTACCCGGACTTTATATTCATTATGGAACCGCTCCACTGGATAGGCCTTTATCTGAGTCTAAACCTAATCATCATCCTCAATTTCAGGTAGATGAAAGCGTTATCAAGTTCGCCACTCGCTTGGAGTGTACTATGATTTATAATTGCCTCAAAATTTTGGCATCTCATCCCCAGTTATTTTAAAATAAATATCCACATTTTAAAAAAATAATTAGAGATTAGAAGGGATTTTCATGAATTATAAACACCTTAAATTCATGCAAGAAGCTATAAATGAAGCTAAGAAAAGTTTTAAAGAAGATGGCATACCTATCGGCGCGGTTCTAGTTGAAGGTAGTGAGATAGTGGGCAGAGGACATAATCGCCTCCTTCAAAAAGGATCAACAATCCTCCATGCAGAAATGGATTGTTTAGAGAACGCAGGCAAACTCAAAGGCACGGATTATAAGAAATGCACATTATACACAACTCTTATCCCATGTCAGATGTGTTCTGGCTTAATTTTATTGTATAAGATTCCTGAGGTGGTGGCAGGTGAGAATAAAACCTTTCCTGGACCGGAAGATTACATGAAAGATCATGGAGTAAACATAACAATTCTGGATCTGGATGAATGTAAGGAAATGATGACAGAATACATTCGCCAGAACAGGAAAGTATGGGATGAGGAAATTGAGCGAGTTAGTTGAACTTATTATTTACAATTATTTTTTTTAAAATCCTCTACTGAAGATACTGGTGTCCCATCTTTAAGCTTTAATGGAATAGTTACCGATTCAGAAGACGTGCCAAATCCATGGGCAATCATGGAGTGTCTACCTGGTCCTCCGGCCACAACCACTATTACATCCTTTGGTGAACGGGTTAATTTAACTTCTCCCTCAGTAATTAATTTCTCATCCATTTTTCTCCCACCCCGATCTCCTAAATCAACCGGGACTGATGTTTTTTCGTTTATATACTTTTTTACATCATCTTTGTTCCATCCATCAGTAGCAATTGTTTTAGCATGCTCTGGTCCCATGATGACCAGTATTTCACCCGGCACGTGACTGTTGTTACAACCGGCCACTGCAACTGTGTTAATTATAGTATCCAGGATATCTTCTGCTTTCTTACTACGGTGATCATTGACGTTCTGTGGTGCTTCGGCTGCTATCAATGTGACAGCGCTTTCATCAGAATTACAACCTTTTTCTATATGTAAAGATTCCCAGGGACTTTCATCTTCAGCTTCACCAAAGCAAAAACTGTATTTGGCTGGTGAACCCATGGTAGCGTGATCGCCTATACCTGGTACTGCTCCTGCAATATTGATCATACATAATCGTACTGCCCTACCAATTGTTGCATTAGCCGTATATCCCGGACCTAAACATCCCACATTACTATTTATTCCTATTTCATGAGAAATAGGACCGTTTAAAATAGTACATATGGCAACTGGGTGAGTGGTTGCATTAATAGCTGGTAAATTAAATTTTTCATTACTTAAGGCTTTCATAGTATGCTGAATTATAGGCATAAAAGTCGGTGCACATCCGGCCATTACTGAATTGATGGCAATTTTTTCTATTGTGGCCTTTCCTCTTTTCGGTGGGAGAATAGCAATAACTTCATCTTTTTTTAAATCAGTATATTTTAGAAATTTATCAACCCTAGATTGTGTGGGGGTAATAATAGGTAGCCAGTCGGTTTCTTTTTTCAGGTATAATTGATTGCTGATTTTTTCCACATCTGGATCAACAAAAATTTCAAAATCAGCTTCTTTTACACTGCAAAGTCTTTCATTGGGACTATTTTCTATGATAAATTCATCTATTTGACATCCGCAACTATTATTACTTATTTTTGGATTATTTTTCTTGAATTTTTTTTTAATTTCTTCCTTTTTATCCATAATTTTGCTCTCTTCCTTTTAATCCAGCATTTCATTCATCTGACTGATAATTTTCTGTGTTTTAGTTTTAATTACTTCTTTTGACTGTCCTGCCAGGGGATGTTCAATTTCGATTATCTTTAAAGAGTGAGCACCGTAAGATTCTGCTAATTCCCTGGCAAAGGGTGCGAAGATATGGGAGCAAATAGATATGGTGGGCATCCCCTGTTTTTCCAGTTTTATGGCATCTAATATCAACCAGGTAGTGCAGGAACCGCAATCTCCCAATGCTAAAATGATCAGATCTGCCTGTGCAGTTTGTTCAATTTGATCTGATGTTGCTGAATCTCCGGCAGGCTTGGTAATACGGATGAATTTATCAAATTCCAGGTTTTCTTGGATTAGATTTAATATTAAATCTGCATTAGGTTTAGTGTTATCTAGAAGAGCTATAAAACGCCTATTTTGAGGTAGTGGATTTAATTCTAATTTAATTGTATCCGTATCGGCTAGAGGATTAAGGATTTCTCTTTCTACTATTTTTATGTTCATTTATGATGGTCCCCCATTTATAAAATATCAGTAAACCTCTGTTTTCATCACTTCCCTGAGAACAGCAGTGGCGTAACATCCTTTAGGTATGGAAAATCCTAATAATACACCTTCATCGGTGTGTTCTGCAGTAGTGTCCCATACTTTAAATCTTATCGCCCGGCGAAGTCCATGACTTCCCAGTTTTGGTATCTTATATACTGTGAAATCTTCCTGTTTCAAATTTTCTTCATCTAAAATTTGATGTTCTGTTTCACCTATCTTACCTTGTGCCAGGGGCACCTTACTACCATATAATGGTGCGGTGGTATGTGCTTTGAAATTCTTTATTTGTTCTTGTATTTCTTCAACCTCAAATTCATGGATTAAATGCTCATCATTATCGATTAAAATATCTCCTTCTATGTAAGTGTCTATTCCAAGTTTAGTTCTTTCACTAACTGCTTTATTGAATAGATACGATTGGTAGGCGTGTACGAACATGCGGCTGAGAGGTTTGGGAAGGCTTAATAAAGCTTTTATATAGGAATTATCATCTAGTTCTTTTTTTTTCTTCTCTTTAATTAGTTCCCGAAGCATCATTTTCTCATATCTCATCCCTGATGGCATGCTTTGGTAAGCTTCCTGGTACTGACCTTCATCGTAGAGTTTCCTGGCCATTTTTATATGATCCTGTTCTTCAGGGTAGGGATTCCCAATATAAGAATTAACTGCATTTTTTAGATCGTTTTGTACCAGATATTTCCCTACTATGTGCGTATTAGGGCGTTTTGTTCCGAATCTCTGCCAACCGTAGTAATTGGGAACGCCAGTCTGGCTAAGTTGGTTTAATATTTCCTGAGCTCTTTCCGTGTCTTTTTCAGGGTTTTTTGTGTTCCTGATTAAAATCCGGAATTTATTGCCCACTAGTTGTCCTATTCTTAATTTCTTTTCATTCTGTGTTATTTTAAGTATTTTAACTTTATAGAGTTTTTCTTCTAAATCCTTTAGGTTTTCTACTTCCATGTTACTTATACACAGCCATTGTCTGGTTATTGCCGCTTTATCTTTCATACCCGCAAAACCCATTCTTTTCCTGCTTAATTTAAGCTCCCTGGCCATATCCAGAACTACTTCAAGAGTATTTCTTCCTATTTTTTCTATGAAAATCCAAGCATTAGGGCCTGATCCGCTGGGTAAAGTTTTTG
>JAJFTX010000138.1 GCA_021372715.1 Methanobacterium sp.
ACCCGTTTCTGATAAGCCAAACCCTGAAATACCGCCGCTATATCACCTTCATCATCAAATATGTCGATGGTATAGGTGGATAATTTAGGATTCCTAGATATCTCCCGGGCTATTGCAGTGATCTTACCCGATGTTATTGCCTTCATATAAGTAATACTTACATTTATAGCTACCGTGACCTGACCATATGAATTAGCAGCAGCTGCAAATGCCAAATCCGCCAGTGTAAATATAGCACCACCATGTACAGTCTCAACACCATTATAATGCTCGCTTTTAACTACCATCTCTGCTTTAGCACTACCGGGTGAAATTTCCACCAATTCTATACCACAAAGTTCAGCGAATTTGTCTCGCTTAAAAAATTCCTTTAAATTCTCCACCTAAATCCCCTCCAAAGTTAGATATGAATCTTTAAAATCTACAGCTTCTTTGACCTCTCTTTGCCAGATACTGCTGATGATAGTCCTCTGCTTTATAGAATGTAGTGGCGGGAACTATCTGAGTGACTATATCCCTATGTAAACGACCTGAATTTTGTAATTCATTCCTAGATAAAATTGCCAGCCTTTTCTGCTCCTGATTATGATAGAATATCACAGAACGATACTGTTCACCAATATCTGGTCCCTGCCTATTTAGAGTGGTGGGATCATGGTTTTCCCAGAAAACTTCCAGTAGTTGATTATAGGATATCAGTGAAGGATCGTATATTATCTCCACCGCCTCTGCATGACCGGTTCTACCAGTGCAAACATCTTCATAGGTTGGATTCTCAAAATCACCACCCATATATCCTACAGATGTTGATATAACACCTTCAAGTGTACGAAATGTTTCCTCGACACCCCAGAAACATCCAGCAGCAAAAATAGCCTTTTCTAAATTTTCTTTAATTATCTCTTCTTTCATTTAAACCATCACATTTTTATCATGTTCTTCCTGTAATCGGGATAAAATCATAGCCAGGGTGATAACATCCTGCCGATTATGTTCCACTATGGGAATTAAAGGCCCAATATTACCTGTTTGCAGATATTTCTGATAAAATGCCGGAACCTGACTGCTGGGAACATCATCATATCTCTTATGGTTAAATAAATATTTTTCTAACGTTTGAAGTCGGCAGTTGGGTAGTGTTCTTCCCCAGGTGCGTCTGGAAAAATGTAAGAGATCCAGATGATGAAAGTTAAGATCCTCAAAGATACCATGATGACAATTCCTACTCTTGATAAAAGGAAGATCAAAGCTACGTCCGTTGAAGGATACGAAAACTGTCTTATGACTTAAATCTGACACGAAACCCTCCAACATAGATTTTTCATCCTTTAAATTAGTGGAAAGATATTGTTTAACCATTATATTGTTGTCTTTTATACGGGCCAAGCCAATCAATATCACCGGTTGATCTTTCAGGCCCATAGTCTCGATATCAAAGAAAAGTAAATCTTCTATATCACCAAAAGAAGAGGCATATAATAAATAAGGGTGTGAATTGGAACATCTTTGGGTTAAACAATCCAATGGTGAGTTTTCCAGTGTATTTAAAAATTCTACTGCATTATCTCTAAATTGAGGATGTTTTAACAAATCTTCTATATTCCCATATCCATCTTTATTCAAACAACGTTCCTTGGCCTCTCCAATCCCCTTTATTAATTTAATATCGTTTAAAATTCGTGGCAGAACCTTATCCTTATTAGGAGAGTTCAATTTAATTTTTAAAGATTCTTCTATTTTATAACAGGACCCTCCGGGTGTGTTGTATTGCTCACCTTGAAAGACATCGTCAAAAATATCTCCTTCATGATTATCCAATAATTGTTCCTGTAACTTTACTGCATTTTCAATTTCTTGCCTAGACATATTTCATCATAACCACTTTTAATTGATTAATATATATCTTTAATGTCCAATAAAAATGGTAATATTAGGGTGTATCCTTAGATAAAAATATTGCTTTAGGCTCTTTTTGATTAACATAGATTTAGAAGATATTATAAGGGGGCAAAACATAGATTAAGAATAAGTCTATAAGGAGGAAGCAGATGAAAAAAATACACCTATACACTTTCATAATAGCCTTACTGGCACTGGTTATCTTTGCATCAGGATGTACTTCCAACAATCAAACCAACCAGTCAACCAATGGAAATTACTCGGTTAACGGATTAAGCTTTAATTATCCAAGTAACTGGCTTTTAACTAGTCAGACTATGGAGTCCAATAGTGTGGTAATTCTATACGATCCCCAGTTCCAGCAGACCAACGGTACTAAAGGAGACAGATTAGAAATAGTTAAACAACCTAAAAGAGATAATCTAACATATGATAGCGTTAAAAACAGTTTAACAAATAATACAAACACCACCCTGACTACCACGGATAGCAAAGTAAATATTACAGGCCTAACAGGTAATGTAACAATCTTCAACGGTACAGACACCAACGGCACCCAATTACAAATTAAACTGATCTACTTCGACAAAAATAATTACACCTACATACTCAGTTTTCTAACCTTCGGCGGAGTCAATATCCAGGACCAGCAGAAATACTTCGATATCATAATCAACAGTTTCCAAGTTCCATAAAATATATGGAAACCTTTAAATTTTTTTATTAAATTGTCCGGCATCCAAGACTGCTCCGGTAGTGTAGTCCGGCCAATCATTTCAGCCTCTCGAGCTGAGGACCCGGGTTCGAATCCCGGCCGGAGCATTACATAAATATTAAGGATAAAACAGGCCGGAACATTTCCCAAATGAACGGGGGTTAATAAAATATCTATATTTGAATTCTTAATTACCACCATCCCATTAGCCTTCTCAATTGTGGGCTCCATAATAATCATCTATGGTGGAATAATAGCTACTATCAGTACCATAATGGGTGAGATAAAGAGAAAGAGTTATTATGCTGATGTGCGTATCGATTTCACCTCAAAAATAGCTCTGGGACTGGAGTTCTTCATAGCAGGAGATTTAATAAAAACCATAATCGAGCCCACGTTCAACGAAATCATAACCCTGGCCATCATAGTAGCCATAAGAACCATAATAGGATATACATTGAGTAAGGAATCCAAAGAATTGATTGATGATTTGGAAAGGTGATGAATTTAAATTAAATAGAGAAGTAAGAATAATATATATGAAAAATATAAGGATTAGACTAAATTGAAAGATTAATAAATTTAATTTAAAAATATTATCAACTAGTACAATGATGAGATAATATAAAGTTTACAAAATAGTTTTTTTGGTGGAGTTAAGAATATGGCGAAAGAGATAAAACAATTAGTAGTAGGCATAACCCGTGAGGGCGATATCGTTGTGAAAAGTGCTAGAGGGAGAATGTATCCGGTTAAAAAGTCTGCAGATTTAAAGTTCAGTTGTGAGGATCTATTCCAGGACGTTGAAAAAGAACTATTCGCGACTATAGATACAGAGGCTCAACCTTGGGAATGTATAAAGATTGAATGAATGTCTTCTTTCATCTCCCTGAAAGCTTAATGTATTTATTATTCGACAAAACCAGCTTTATACTACGGAGTAGTCTAATTAAACCTTGAATTATTTAATTAATATTTATTTTTAAATATTTTTGCTTTTTAATATCTATTTAATCTATTATCGTTTGATAATATTTATTATATCATTCGAAATTAGGGTCCTGATTTTATCATTAGGATATGTGTTTTAAAAGGGGAATATTAGTATTTCCCTCTTTAAGAAGTACATTTCTGATTGGGAGAATCATAATCTCCCCCTTTTCAGAAATACTTTTCATTTATGTTACTGTGGTTCTTTATCACCAGAGATATAGGCTAAAGCAATGGATCTTTGAATGTATATGAATAGGTAGGGATATAATATCAGTGAAGAGAGTATGGAGTTTATGATTCTTCCCGTGCTTACACTGCCCATGCCTAAAAGGAAGCTGATGAAATCGATTATGAACCCACCCACTATACTGATTATAAGAAACATGACCACCAATATAATATACCAAACTAGCATGTTTCCCCAACCTATACTGGACATCTTTGCTAAAATTTCCTTTAATCTAAATGCGGCTTTAAATTCTCCAGTATATGCCAGATGAGCTAAGGCTATAGCCAATACGGGAAATATAATTAAAATGTACAACAGAGCAATGAAAATACCAATGATTCCTTCTACAGCCACATTTGATAATAAAACCGAAGGATCAGTCATGGAATTCAATAAATTAGGATCAGCCATATAAGGTGCTAAGGATGCTAAAAGGGCCAATACTGAAATAACCATGATGATTATCGCAGGGATAAAATATATAAAACCTACTAAAAAATATTTAATCCCATTTATGAACAACTCACCCCATTTATCAAAGTTAGGAAGCTCATTTATACCTGCAATAGAAAATTCTAAGATTCTTAACTGATATCCACTAGAAAAAAGCCCGATTAACCAGGCTAGTATGCTAAAAATTATCATAGTAGTGGTGTTGTAAAAACCTAAATAATTAGGTAAACCACCAACTATACTTCCAATAACTAAAATTATACCCAATAAAAAAAATCTATTCCAACCAGAAAATGGATATTTAAGCGCATCAGAAACTAAATTACCTACTTCTATATTAAAACCCCCTTTTATATCATAATTATTATATTACTTCTATTATTATTAATTATTTCTATTATAGAGAAAAAACAAGACTTTTTTACAAATTTTTATAAAAATTTTATAAACATGTAGTTGGTATGTCACCAACATGTAATACTTTTACACTGAAAAATATATCAAATAATCTACTTCGTAATATGGGAGTTTAACGAAGTAAATAGATGGATTAGTATCTTTTCTTAAAATTTGAGAAACCATCCTATTTGAATCATCAAGTATACATGTCACAGTGATTTTTTAGGTAAATCGATAGTTTTTCTACTATTATAATAAAAAATTTGTGGATTAAAAAAAATATTACTGTAAAATAAGTACAATTACCTGGTTAACATTGTTACTAAGTGATTTTTTATTTTTTTTATTAAAAAAAATTTAGAACATATAAATTACAAATCTAAACTAAGCTTCTTATGACAGGATGGTCATTTAAACAATTTAAAAAAGTAGATTATATCCATGTGTTTTTACATGGATACGTAGTTGGGTAGTCGGTTGTTGGTTTTGTATAAGTTCATTATTTTGCTGTACATGTATAATGCGTTTTGGAAGCTTAGGTTTCCTAGGGAGCAGGTTACATAGTCTGGTGCTTTGTTGTTGGTTGTTATGTATGAT
>JAJFTX010000131.1 GCA_021372715.1 Methanobacterium sp.
ATAAAATTTTACCCAGTAAAGGTATGAACTTCCTTTTTTCGAACATATACTCCGTTCTATTATAAGCCACCATTAAGAATAGAGCCACCCCCAACTCAGTGATTAAAGTGTTTATACTGGCCCCAATATAACTATACTTGGGAATAAGGATTAAATTCAGTAAAATATTCAACACCATCCATATTCCGGTGATTTTCGTAACAATAAGTTCTTTATTATCTGATTGGAAGAATTGTACAAAAGCCGCATTCAGGAAGGTGAACACCGTTCCCCAGATCAGTATTTGCAGTATCAAAATAGAATTAAAATATTCAACCCCATAGAGGATCAGGATTATCTGCGGAGCCAGGATGGTTACCAGCACACCCATAGGAACAGCCACGATTAACATGTATTTAAAATACTTCTCAGTGATGATCATCAGAAAATCCTGGGCGGTACTGTAAAAACGGGACATCACCGGGAAAATCGCCAGGTTAATGGCGATGGGAATGAACAACAAGGCATACACGAACTTATAAGAAGCACCGTAAAGACCGGTGGCCTCAGTACCCTGGATGAAAAATAGCATGGAAGAATCAATCCACAAGTAAATAGTGGTGAATATTCCTATTAAACCAAAACCCAGGGCAATCTTAATATTTCTCTTCCAGAACTCCCGGTCTAAACTGATCTTAGGCAATACATAGTTCCTCTGGGCTACCACTATAACCAGAATAAGATTAACAAACCCGGCAAATAAATAAATAAAAGCAAAAGCCACCACATCTAACTGGTAATAGATAGCCCATAAAACACCCAATAATGTCACGATACTGCCTAATAGAACGGTTAATGATTGATATTCCAATTTCTCATAGGCCTGGAAAAGGGAATAGAAGGTACTGGTTAAGGTGGTGAAAACCAGACTAATCATTAACAGAAGGATTACATAAACAGTAACTCCAGAGAAAACCTGTAATTCAATCAGTATAAAGGTGAAAATGAATAATAAGATTAACAGAAAACATTTAATAGTTTGGAAATTACTGAGATATCTCTGGGATTTTGATCTGTCCCGGGCGATCTCCCGGGTCATCAGCGTGTTCAGACCTAAATCTGTGAAAATACCGAAAATACCAATAAGAGAAATACCAAAAGTAAGAATACCAAAGTTATCCGGCCCCAAATACCGGGCAGCGTAGATGTTGTATAAGAAGATGAATAAATAACTTATAATCTGCGCCGTGAAGAAAACTGAAGAGTTCTTCACTATCCGGGACATCAACTCCATGATGCTCACTATATATCTAAGTTTCATATGAAACTTTCTCAAATCCCTGGTTAAATATACTAAAAAAACGATGGGTGGTTAAGAAAATCAAATGTAGAATCTGCGGAAACTCTCAAGGAAACAGCATCATCAAAGTCAAGGAGATGATGTTCGGTTTAAGGGAAGAATTCGATTATCTGGAATGTAACAACTGCGGATGTTTGCAAATATGCCAAATACCAGAAGTTATGGGGAAATATTATCCAGAAAACTATTATTCCCTGAAAAACCAGGATCAGAAACCGAATTTTCTAATCAGAAACCTCATCAGGAAAAGAAACCAACATTACATATATAAGAACAGCATACTTGGAAGATTAATCCAGAAAATATTTCCCAACCCCTTCTTCTCCAGGTTAGGAGAATTGGACCTGGATCACAACTCCCGAATATTAGACGTGGGAAGTGGTGGGGGATTAATAATGAATTTCTTCAGTGATCTGAACTTCAAAAAAGTCACAGGTATTGATCCGTTCCTTGATAAGGAGATTAAATTTAAAAACCTGGAACTCATGAAGAAAGAGATAACTGAGATGCCCGATGATGTAAAGTATGATCTGATCATGTTCAACCACTCCTTGGAACATATAAGTAACCAGCAAGATACCATCAACAAAGTATCCCAACTACTAACCCCTGATGGAACCTGCATCATATGGATGCCTGTTAAAACCGATTATATATGGGACCTGTACAGGGCGGACTGGGTTCAGATAGACGCACCCCGACACTTTTATCTGCACACCCTAAAAAGCCTGGAAATCCTACTAGGAGAGGATTTAATATTAAAGGATGTGATCTTTGATTCCTATGAATTCCAGTTCTGGGGCAGTGAACAATATAAGAAAAACATTCCCCTGGAATCAGAGAACTCCTACCTAATAAATCCTAAAAAGAGCATCTTCAGCCAAGAAGAAATAAAACAATACCGGAGACAAGCAGCAGAACTGAACCAACAAGGAAGAGGGGACAGTGCCACCTTCATAATCCACCAGAAAAGTTAGAAATTTTCACATCTTCAACATGGGAAATAAGTCTATTAAACATGGTAAATAAGTCTATTAAACATGGAAATAAGTTTATTAAATGGAAATAAGTCTATTAAAATGGAAATAAGTCTATTAAACATGGGAAATAAGTTTATAAGAGATTATCATGGAGAATGAAAACCTAATATCCATCATAACACCCACCTATAATCATGAAGATTATATTAAGCAGTGCATAGACAGTGTACTATCTCAGACCTATCCTTACTGGGAGCAGATAATCATCGATGACGGATCCACTGATAAAACAGCGGATATAATCAGAGAATATGATGATGAGAGAATAATCTATATCAAACAGGAAAATCAGGGAATATACCAGCTTAAAAATACATACAACCGAGCATTAAAATTATCTAAAGGGGAATACATCGCAATACTTGAAGGGGATGATTACTGGCCTGATTATAAACTGGAAAGACAGATTAAAAGCCTAGAAAATCAGGAAATAGTTTTAAGCTGGGGCAATGCCCAGATAGTAGATGAAAAGGGCAATGATAAGAAAATAGTTCATAAACCAGATTCATATCCCCAGATCACTAAAAACAATGAAATATTAGATGAACTTTTATTAACCAATTATATACCAGCTTGCACTGTTTTATGCAGGAAAAAAACATTATTAAAGGTTGGTGGATTTCAACAACCCCAAAAAGCCCCATTTGCAGACTACGCCACCTGGCTGGAATTAAGTAAAAAGGGTGGCTTTCAATATGAGAATAACCTGATGGGCTACTGGAGACATCATCAACGCCAGGTATCATCTAAACATGCTCTGGAAATGCTAAAGACCAGTTTCGATACATCATTAGAATTCTATGACCAGTTAACCACTGAAGAGAAAGAACAACTTAATATCAACCATCATATCATTCTTAAACAGAAAGAAAAGATGTTAAATGATCTTAGTTTCGGTTTAGGGAGAGAATGCTTAAAGAGTAAAAGATGGCAGAGAAGTAGGAATTATTTTAAAACAGCCCTGAAAGGTTCCCTTAAAATTAAATTTTATGCTATGATAGGTATATTATTCAGTTATCTGAAGAAAGAAATGTGAATATCAATTTAAAAGATTTTATCTAAAAATAAACAAATCATTTAATATATTTCGCAGTCTAATCTGTTTCATAGTTCTTTTTCAATCTCAATATATGGTTTAGTCACCTGCTTAACTACTTTTCCTGGAACACCCACCACTACCGAGTTTTCTGGTACGTCTTTTACCACCACTGAATTGCCACCGATCATGGAGTTATCTCCTATTTTAATGGGGCCTAATATCTTCGCCCCAGCACTTAATAAAACATTATCCCCTAATTCAGGGGCGACTCTTCCTCTTTTTGTTTTTCCAATACTGCCCCCAAGAATCACCTGGGGTAGGATGGTGGCGTTTCTACCTATCTTTGTCTCTGGATTGATGACAATGCACTGGGGATTGCCTATGAATAAACCAGGGCCTATTTCTGTCGGGTATGGAATTACCAGGGTGTTGATAATGGAACTGAGTTTTTCCAGGAAATTATTCCCTCTTTTACCATTAAGGTGTCTTTTATGGAGTATACGGTAGCAATAAATGGCTCGGAAGGATCTGGTGATAAGGAAATATTTAAAGAAAATCAGATGTAAGGAGAAACCTTCCTTATTCAACTCCATCTTCTTATTGGTGTAGATCCGTTCCAGATCAGATTTTAACAAATCCTTCACAGTTAAATCTTTCATAGACATATTATTTACCCATTTTATAAAATTAAATAAACACGATAATCTCCATTGGAATATATGTTATTCACACTTTTATCTAGTTTATCGAATTTATTGTAATCTGCTGGGGTGTACCTCCATTTATTCTCATATCCGGGATACAGTTCTGGATAGGCAATTCTCAACAGGGTCATGTCAATATAATACCAGCTGGTGTCGTATGTTTCCCCATAAAAAGTCTTATCCTGGTAATTGAAATGATCCGGACCTGTAAGAATGGTTGTTTTATTATTTATATTGAATTTAACTCCTTTAATAGCATCGTTTAGTCTGAGAATCTGCCCATAATAGAAGTTGATATTATTATCGATGATCAGGTCTGGATTCCGGTAGTTTAAAAACCAGCTTTGACCAGTTAACTCCATATCTGTGGTTTGAAAATTAGGGCCTTTAGTTATTGGTGATGCATAAATATTGAACAACCCGATTATACCCCCAGAAAGTATTAAACCCACCAGGAATATCATACCTACATTCTTTATTCTGGGTTTAGCTTGGAAATAGGAGTAGAAGAACAGACCATTTAAGAGAATGGCTATTAACATAACATATTTCAGAACTCTAGTAAATTCAACCCCAACAACGTTTATAAAACTGATCAGTCCTATGGCCGCGAAGATGATGAATAAGAAAACATAGGTCAAAATATTCAAGTGGGAGATATTCAAATCATCCTTTTCTGCTGAGAAAAATCCTCTGAGAAATATAATACTCACCACCATAGCTGCTGTCAGAAATAGTATGTATTGACCGTATAAACTCATGGCTATCAATATAAGATTGTCTAAGGATAGATTGGCTAAACTCAACAAACTAGAAAACTGCATGAGATTACTGGATCCGATTTCATTTTTAAACCAGCTAATTACCTGCTGAGCCTTCTCAAAAAACCAGGAAAAAGATGTAAACCAGGTCAGCCAGATCACCATCAATAATAAAAATATGGATGAATTATTCTTGAAAAAAGGTTTTCCTAGTTTTGATTCCAGTTTATTATTAGTGTATCGCTGATAAAACCTAGCGGAGATGTAAATCAACACGAAAATAATTAATAAAAATAATGTTACCTCTCCAGAATGAAAAAAGGGTATTAAAACTAGGAATAGGATCAATAATAGAGTGTATTCAATAATATTAATATTAGAATTTCTTGTTTTATAAAAAAGATAAATAACAAAGGGTATCAAATAAAAACCTTCCACGCTAGGGGCCAGCATAGTTGTTTCAAATTGAAAGGGTATTATGGAACCAAAAGCCATAATTAAAATAGTATTCGCCCGATTATTAGTGATTTCATTGGATAATAAATAAAGAGAGAATATGAAGAAAAGATAATAGAAAAGGGGTAAAATTTGGGTTTGTAAATAAAGACTAATCCCGGAGATGTAGTAGAATGATGCCATGGTAATGTGCAGTAGAGGATAAAGATTTTCTCCAATACCACCGGATCCCTGAAAATTACCACTGCTTATCAGGTCCTTAGCATATCCGATATGGGAAAGAACATCTCCCCGGCCCATTATAAAATAATCCCGGAAAACAGGTAAAAGAATGATTATAACGTTAATCAAAATCAAGGCTAACAAAGCAGATTTCCACATACTAGACTGATCATGATGGAAAGATTGATAGATTAAGACTGAAATTCCACAAAACATACTTATAATGAGTAAAATCCATAAAGATACAGGATAAGCATTATAAATAGAAATTTCATAACCATTAGCTGTTCCAATAAAATTTATAATTATTAAAGAGGCGCTGATCAAAATAAAAGCAATGATTATAAGGATTTTCTGAATATAGTTATCACTAGGCAGCTTCGATTTCACCCTTGGGGAATGGTAATGTCTATTGAAGTTTGTCCAGTAACGATTTATATTTCTCGACAGCTGCTTGGTAGTTAAAATTTTTCTCCACAAAATCGCGAGCCTCCCCAGCTATCTTCTCCAGTTGGGAACATTCTAATACTCTAATGATATTTTCTTCTATAGATTTAACAGAGTTATCTTCCATAATAAAACTATTCTTCCCATCGATGATCAGATCAGGTATAGAACCAACATTCGCTGCCAGTACAGGGGTTCCACAAGCCATTGATTCTAGAATAATATAGGGTAGTCCTTCGGTTTGTGAGGGAATTACTAATAACTGTAGATCGTTCAGTTGATCTGTAAAATCATCTTCAGGAATCCATCCTAAAAGTTTAACCCGGTCCGATAAGTTATTCTCCTTTAATTCCAACCGAATATCCTCTTCTAATGGTCCTGTACCTCCTATTATGAACTCAATATCTTCTAATATTTCTATTATAGTAGGTATGGCTTTAATTAGTTTCATAACTCCTTTTTCAGAGCTCAATCTGCCCATGTAACCTACTATCTTTTCTCGTTTATTGAATTTTTTTTCCACCTTAAATTCATGGAAATCAAGGAAATGTTCCTGTATAATATATATTTTGTCCTGGTATTTATCCAGTGACCATGCACCCATCAGTGAAGGAGAATAAAGAAGTATAAGGTCTGATAGTATATAGTTTAAGTTCGTGACCAATTTTATCTCTTCATGAAAACTATCATTTAATGCTTCATTAATCTGTAACGACGATGATATTAGGGATAGGATGATGTTCTTGTTAAAAATCTTTGAAATTAACATAGGTAAAATAAGGGTGTCTCCCATAAAATATGCGGTATCCACCTGATTAACTAATTTTAAAAAAGCATAAGACATCCTAATCTGGGTCTTGATTATATTAAAAAACCTAATTAACTTAGAACCTCCCCCTTTATGTGTTATGAATGCTTTATCCATATCTAAATCTTGGAATGGGTTTTCTCTACCTTTATCTACGGTTCCTATGAAATGTAATTCAGTGGTGATGGGATCTAAAATTTCCAGCAGATTGTTAATGGCGATGATTCCTCCCCCTTCACCAATATTAAAAGCTAAAATAACAATTCGCTGCATTTAAAGCCTCTGAATACTTTATAACAATCTATTTCTTATATTTATAAATACATGTAAAGGATTATCTTTTTAATCCCTCTAAAACATCCGACAATCCTTGGTTAATATCAATTCGTGGTTCCCATCCTAATTCTTCTCGAGCCTTGGTAATATCAGCAACCGTATCCATTACCTCATTTTTCCTCTTCTCTTTAGCACAGTCCACTTCTACTGATTTACCATAGAGGTAAATGATCTTATCAACAATCTCCTTAACACTATAACTTATCCCATTTCCAATATTAAAGACATCGAAATCCTTCTTAACATTTAATGCTAGAATAAGAGCTTCAACCACATCCTGCACATGAATGAAATCCCTTCTAGGCTCACAGTCCTTCAGTTTGATCTGGCCCTTTTCCAATTGTTCTAAGATAGACGGGATGAGAAAATCAGCACCCTGATCTCTACCATATATATTAAACGGTCTTAAAATAACACATTCCAATCCAAAATCATTATTATAAGCCTCTAAAAGCTGTTCTGCCAATAACTTACTTCTAGAGTAAGGATTGAAAGGATTTACAGGATGATGCTCATCAATGGGAAGATATTGGGGCTTTCCATACACATAAGAACTGGTGTATACTATTTTTTCTACATCTCTTTGCCTGGCCAACTCTAAAATATTCAAAGTCCCCATAGTATTCACTTCATATACTTCCCGAGGATTCTTAAAGGATAGAGGCACATAAGTGACTGCAGCCAGATGATATATTATATCCACAGCATCAAATGTATCCTGAATCTTCTCCCAATTTCTTAAATCTATTCTATGCCCCCGTGCATCGGTTAAAGTTACAACTTCAGCATCATCTCTAACCAGCCTATTTACTAATTTACTTCCTAAAAAACCGTTATGTCCGGTAACTAATACTTTTTTTCCCTGGATGTTCATTTAAATGATCCTGAAATTTATAATAATAAATTAAAATTATTTAAGAAGATCTTCAATACTTTTATTATTGTTAAACCACCAGCATCCTCCCAGATACTCTTTTTCTATTACAACTAATAATAATATCCACTATGGTAATTAACAATTTTCTATAATTTTTAAAAACATATAATTTGATACAATTCATTAACAGGTTATTAAGGGTTACATTTACCACATCAAAACTTATAATCAGAATCCTCCATCTATATTAGAATAATTAATATTAAATAATATAACAAATTGAATACTAGAGATTATACTAAACTTACAAATTTCAGAGTAAAAAAAAAGAAGGGGATTAATTTGGATAAAATACTGATCACCGGAGCTGGTGGTTTCATCGGCAGTCATCTCGCCAAAAGGCTTTATGAGGAAGATTATGAAGTTAAGGCGGTGGATATTAAATGGGATGGTTACCTGCCTGAACCCTATTATACCGAAAAATTAACCTTAGATTTAAGATCCAGAGAAAATTGCAGAATAGCTTTAAAAGATGTGGATCAAGTATTCCATCTGGCCGCTAATATGGGGGGTATAGGATTCATAACCGAAGTAGGCGCAGAGATAATGCATGATAATGTTATAATGAACGCCAACATGCTACAGGAATCAGTTGAATCTAAAATTGGACGATTCTTTTTCTCATCATCCGCCTGCATCTATCCCACCTATCGTCAAGTAGACACTGAAAACCCAGGATTAAAAGAAGAAGATGCTTACCCAGCAGATCCAGATGATTTCTATGGATGGGAGAAATTATACACCGAGAAAATGTGTGAAGCCTACCAGAGGGATCATAACCTGGAAGTGAGAGTGGCACGCTTCCATAATATATACGGTCCACATGGAACCTACGATGGAGGTAGGGAAAAATCACCCGCAGCCCTCTGCCGTAAAATAGCCCAAGCATCAAACCCCGGCAACATCGAAATATGGGGAGATGGACAACAAACCAGATCATACTGTTACATCGATGATGGAGTTGAAGGAATCCTCAGACTCATGAAATCTGATTTCCAAGAACCTCTTAATATAGGATCAGACCGATTGGTCACCATTGAAGAACTGGCTGATATGATCATTAAAATATCCGGTAAAACCATAGAAAAACAACATCTACTATCTGCACCACAGGGAGTCAGGGGACGTAACGCTGATTTAACACTTCTTAAAAAGACTTTAAAATGGGAACCCCAGATAAGCCTGGAAGAAGGTTTAACAAGAACCTATCGATGGATTGAAGAGAAGTTTTAAAATGAGAATATCTTATTTTTGGAATAATTCCTTTGATGATATCCTATTTTTGGAATAATTCCTTTGATGATATACTATTTTTGGAATAATTCCGGGTATAATCCTTTAATTTCATTGTTAGCTCTTTCATAATCATCAGGCCTACCTATATCCAGCCAATACCCATCAAAAACAAAACCATTAACTGTTTCTTGGTTTTTTAGTAGTTCATTGACCAGATCAGGGAAATCTAAATATTCTCCTGGTTTAATATATTCGAAGATCCGTTTATCAAATACATATACTCCCATACTGACTAAGTAGTGGTTTGTGGGTTTTTCAGTGTACTTAATGATTTCATCAGCATCATTTATTTCGGTAACACCAAAATCAATGTTAACATCCCTTCTTTTCAACGCTACTGTGGCGATTCCATTATTATCTTGATGATATTTCATCAGTTTAGAATAATCAATGGTGGTCAGTATATCACCATTCATAACTAGAAAAGAATCATCTATCTCATCCTTAACTAATGTTAAAGGTCCGGCTGTTCCTAATGGTTCCAATTCCCTGGTGTATTTAATATTAACACCAAATTTTTCTCCATCATCGAAATAGGACATTATCAGCTCTCCAAGATGGCCTGTGGCCATGAATATCTCATTAAATCCCCTTAATTTCAGCTGTTTTACCACTATTTCCAGTATAGCATGATCTCCTATGGGCATTAATGGTTTGGGAATGGTGGTGGTGTAAGGCATTAACCTCCTTCCTTTTCCTCCAGCAAGAATTAGAGCTTTCATTTTCTATTCACCGATTAAACTCAGATATTATATTCATCTGTTGTAAATTTTATTCACTTATTAAACTCTGGTGTTATGTTCATCTGTTGTAAATTTTATTCACTTATTAAATTCTGGTGTTATATTCATCTGTTGTAGAGCTCTGCCTTATGTAAATGTGGATTTTCCACGATCCAGTTAATGGTTTCCTTAAGTCCTTCATCAAAGGATGTCTGAGGAGACCATTTAAGCATTTTCCGGGCTTTAGTGTTATCACACCATAATCTCTCTACTTCGCTGTCCTGGGGTCTTACCCGGGACGGGTCTTGTTCTATGGTTACCTCTTTTTCGATTAGGGATAAGATTTTCTCTACCAGTTGACTGATGGATATTTCGAAGTTGGAGCCAATGTTGATTACTTCACCTATGGTTTTATTTGATGTGGCTGTTTTTACATAGGCATCTACCAAGTCTTTAACATAGGTATAGTCCCTGGTAGGATGTAGTGAACCTAAAAATATTCTTTCTCTAGTCAGAGCCTGGGATATTATGGTGGGGATCACCGCTCTTAATGATTGTCGGGGGCCGTAAGTGTTGAAGGGCCTTACCGTAGCTACTGGTACATCAAATGTTAAATGGTAACTTTCAACTATTTTATCCGCCCCAATTTTACTGGCCGAATAGGGGGATTGTCCCTGGAGGGGATGTTCTTCATCGATGGGTACGTACTGGGCAGTGCCGTAAACTTCACTGGTGGAGGTATGAACCAGCTTCTCTACACTGTTTTCCCGGGCGGCGGTTAGTACGTTTAGGGTGCCCATTATGTTAGTTGAAATAGTTTCCCTGGGATGTTGATAGGAGTAGGGGATGCTGATCAGGGATCCTAGATGGAATATGATATCCATATTCTTTGTTTCTTGACGAACAGCATCAGAGTCCTTCAGATCACCGCTGATCACTTCTAATTGTCCTAATTTTTCAGGGGATAATAACTCCAGCATGCCCCAATCATTCCGGGAGTTGTATTTAACCAGTAATTTTAAATCGGCACCTAATTCTAAAAGGTGTTCTGTTAAATGGCTTCCTATGAAACCACCGGCACCAGTTATAAATACTTTTTTCCCTTTCCAATTGATGATAAACTCCTCCTTTAACTGTTAGATTAATTATATGATTATTATATAATTTTTTTCTCTTAATAGAGCTTATGATAAATTATTTTTTTTTAAATTTTATTTGA
>JAJFTX010000137.1 GCA_021372715.1 Methanobacterium sp.
CTACCAAGACATTAACAGGTAAGACACCGTGTAACTCGTAGAACGCTTTTACTATACCTGCTGCAGTGACTATCTGAGGAATATTTGCACCAGGAACCACTACAACTGTAGTGGAAACGGTCTGATGATCCACAGTCGAATCAACTACTGCGTTACCGGTAACGTTCAGGTTAGTCAGGTTAGCAGTTGCTACACCGTTGCTGAAGTTAGTGGCATTGGTTATGCTTCCGAAGGTAGTGGCTTGGAAGTTAGCAGAACCAGTATATGGAACCACACCACTTACTGGGTTGTGATAGAACCCATCATTATCATGGAGTAAGTCAGCGGTTATGGTAGAAATTCCACCGATACCCACACTAGCTGGACTGGCAGTTATGGATAGAACAATCCAAGGATCATAGGTTAAAGTACCGGTACCATCATCTGCTATTCCTGCAGCAACATCAGCTGCATCGTTGTAACCCCACCAGTTCAAGGTAGCGTCCACATCACCAGTACAGCTAAATCCATACAATAGATTATATATGGTGTTGTCTACAATGCGGTTGAAGTTCACAGTTACATCATCGGAAGAATCACTTATATATACTCCATAGTTGTTCTCGTAGATGTTGTTCTGGAAAACAGTTACATTTGTGGAATCTGTTATCTGAATACCATCATCAACATTACTATAAATAAAGTTATTGATGATGCTGGTCTCTGTACTGCTTTCTAAGCAAATTCCATCTTCATCATTTCCTGTGCAGGTGTTGTTGGTTATTTCTATGAATCCGCAGTTATTCATGTATATACCATCTATCAGGTTATCGGTGATTTGGTTAGAGTCTATTATTCCGTTTTCAGAATACCAGATGTCTATTCCATTGAGTAAGTTGTGGTAGATGGTGTTATTGGCTATTTCAAATTGGTCGCAGTCTTCTATGCTTATTCCTTCACCTACCCAGGGATAATAAGCATTTATATCGTTTTCTGTGATTTCATTACTGTCGATATGGAAATTGTCTGATCCATCTACTTCAATACCGTTTTGATTGTTTTTGTGGATGGTGTTGGCTGTTATGTTGAAATTGGAGCAGTAAACTAGTGCTATGCCGTCGCTATCATTTTCTGATATTTCATTAGTGTAGATTTGGAAACCAGCGCAATCATAGGCATAGACTCCCTCAAAATCATTGCTTTTTATCAGGTTACTTTCTATTATTGTGTTGTTTGATTGGAATAGTGATATTCCTGCCCAGCCATTTGTGTTGATGTCATTAAAGGTAATTTCTACATCATCAGAATTGGAGACGGATATTCCATTTAGTAGATTATCATGTATTTGATTACTGTCTATTATTGTTCCTGGTGAGTTTTCCAGTTGTATTCCCTGCCAAATATTGTCATATATTTGATTATTGAGAATTTGTGTGTTGTTTGAATCTGTGATATTTATTCCACTATAGTACTGATTAAGGTCAATACTGTTTTCATTGATGGTGTTGTATTGGATTAGAGTGTTATCAGAATTTGATAGATTGATTCCATTGAAATTATTTTGATAGATAGTATTTGAAGTTAGGGAAACGTTATTTGAGTTATTTAGTTCAATACCATCTTCACCATTGTTGTATATCTGATTATTGGCGATATTTGTAGAATCAGCTGCTATAAGCAAAATACCGTCATTTCTGTTATTATTTATATTATTAATTTCGTCAATAATAGTCCCATAAGAATCATAGATATGAATACCTTCACTATTATTGTTGATTTCATTATTGCTTATGGTGGTATAGTCACTATTTTCTAGAAATACACCATCTCCACCATTTTGGAATATTGCGTTGTTTTCAATAGTATTATTATATGAGTCTTTGAGCCAGATACCATCAAATATACAGTCCTGAACCCTGTTTGCAGTGATATCATTGTACCAACTGTCATCTATGTAGATTCCGTAGTAAAGGTTATAAATTGTTCCGTCTATGGTGTTTGCTTGTATAATATTGTTATCTGCCTCGTTTACCAAAGCAATTCCAGCACTGTAATCACCATGTATGTAATTACCATGTATATAGCAGTTTGTTGCTCCGTCTAAGGTTATAGCTTCACCTGTACCGCCGGTTATTTCAAATCTGCTGATTTCAGATCCGCTTCCACTAGGGGTGATGTAGAATGAATTCACAAAGGTATTCGTAGTACTAGCACCAATTATGGACAGGCTTTTCCAAACTACGACGTCTTCATTGTAGGTTCCTGCTTCCACTTGGATGGTCATACCATCCTGGGTAAATACGCTGTCAATAGCCGCTTGGATGGTGGTGTAACTGATACCGGTTTCCACTACATAGGGATCAGGCAACGCTGTGTTTGAAGAAGTAGTGGTTAATAGATCACTAGATGTATCATCAGCAACTGTATTTTCATCTGCTGCGGATACTGCACCAGTTAATACTAAAGCCAAAAATATAGTTAAAACAATTACTAAAAGCTTCTTATTCAAATTATTTACCTCCTTAATTTTTATTTTAATAATCATTACAGGGGATTTTTTATGAACTAAAGAAGGTATTATGGATAATCGATTAAAAAAAGTATTTGTTGTAGTTATTTTATAGCTATGATAATCTTTATCCCCTAATATTAAGATCAATAATTAATTGATATCAATATATTTAAAATCTTCTACTTATTTATAATTCGTCCTAAAAACAGTGATTATTATTCCTATTTGTAGAAACTCTCTATGGTATGTTTATATTGGTAGATGTGGAAGGTTTGTATGATTAATTCTATTTCTGCCTGGTTTTTCTCGGTTATATTTGATGATATGATGAAATGTAGGTAGTATAGGAAATCGAAGAATTTGAATCCAGCTATGACAACTGATTCGTTATTATCCTTTTTTCGGCCGGTGATCTGGAAATTATCTGTTTTTCCCTGTTTATCTGCTTCTTTAGATGTCATTTCAATGTTCTGGGCCTGGAAGATGTCATCCCAAATATCCATCAGTTCTTCAAAGGAGATTTCTTCCATTTCTGATTTCTGGTGTATGGTTAATTTTATGGTTCCTGGGGGATTGTGTCCCTCGAATTTTTCATCGGTTAATATGGTTTTAACAGTCCAGTGTTTAGGGTATTTGAATGATATTTTGCTGTTGTTGAATTGACTGAACTCACCGGTGTAATCCAATATTTTAATGGGTGTTTCTTCATCCCTATCTTTTAATGAATTAATCGGCTTATTAACTAAGTTATCAATGGTATCATCGATTTTTTTACGAGCTTCCTCTCCCCTTTCCTGCACATACGGATTATTTTCCAGGGAAATGGGATTAATCCGGGAATAGGTTAATTTACCCCCGCATTGGCAGCTTTCAAAATCCGCTGGGGATTCTCCTTCCTGGAGTTCATAGTATCCCTTGCATTTTTCACATATTAGGTAACCTTTTAACAAAGAGTATTCACCTGGAAATTTTAATATACTTGGTTGGATTGGAGTTTATCATTAAATTTCAGTTAAAAACTCCTTTTTTTATGGATCAAAACCCTGGTGTATTGGAGAAATAATTGAATGACAAACTATTAATTAGATTAATTTTCACATTTTATTAAAATTATAATATGTTTAAGTGAAATTCATCACAATATAGGTAAGACATTTTTTTAGTTAGTTTCCAATATTAAATGTTTTTTTTATATGAGTTATTGGTTGATTTTTTAAATTCAGTGACAAAATTCAGGGGTTCTTCTGGTTTTTTGATATGATATTCCAGATCTCCCCCACAGTAACATTGGAACTTTCTTGGATTCTCTTCTTCATTTATTTGGAATTTTTTCCCACATTCCTTACATTTAACTATATCCAATTAAAAACACCCCCTTAATCCCATTTTCGATAGCAGAAGGGAACTATTGGGAACCCTTAGTAATGTTTTAAAATTAAATTTATTTTAATGTTATTTAATACTATCTTTTTAAAAATTATAAAAAACTGATATTCAGGGGGGAGAATAATACTGGGACAAATTTTATTATCCAGTTAGTTGTTATATTAAATTATAAGATGTGGGAGGTTTAATTGGATGAGCAGTTTTAGTGTGAAGGAAATTCCCAAGTTAATAATTTCAATACTCATAGTATTTTTTGCTGGAGCTGTGGGTACCGTATATACTTTACCTGAAATTACCGGTTGGTATGCATCTCTACCTAAACCAAGTTGGACTCCACCAAACTGGGCATTTGGACCCATCTGGTCTTCATTATATGTATTAATGGGTATTTCATTGTTTCTAATTTGGAGAGAAGGTTTAGGAAGGAAAGATGTTAAAATTGCAGTCTTAGTATTCGCAGCTCAATTGGTGATAAATGTTATCTGGTCTCTGGTATTTTTCGGTGGGCATAACCTATTTGGAGGTTTAATATTAGTTATTATTCTCTGGATATCCATCTTAATTAACATCATAGTCTTTTATAGAATCTACAAGCCAGCAGGATTGATACTACTGCCCTATTTAATATGGGTAACCATAGCATCATATCTTAACTACAGTGTATACTTATTAAACCCTTAAATAATCCATATTTTTTTATTTAGGATTTAAAAAGTTTAGATAATATTTAATAAATAAAGAATTGGTAAAAAGAACTATTCCAAAAAATAATATTATTACCTTTGAACGAAGGTTTTTAATATAAATAGATTAGGAGTTTTTCAAGATGAGCGAATGGATAGAAGTTAAGCGTGAAGAGGAAGAGAAGGAACAGGTTAAGATGTGGGAGCCGGATACCGTTGGAGAATTCATTCAGGGTATTTATATTGATAAGGAGGAGGGTGTTGGTCAGTTTAAGAGTAATTTATATACAATTAAAACTGATGAAGCTGAGGAGATTAAGTTCTGGGGATCCACGGTTTTGGATAATTTAATGGAGAAGGTACCATTATCCAGTGAAGTTAGGATCACCTTCCAGGGTAAAAAACCATCAAAAACTGGTAAAAAAGCCTGGAAAGATTATAAGGTGATTTATAGAACTATAGAATAATAATTAACTTTTTATACTGATTATTCTTTTTCTAAGGCAGATTTAAGGTACGATTTAATCTTATTCTTTTCTATATCTTCCAATGATCCCTTGAATTTACTAACTCTTTGAATTATTGGGTTTTTCCGATTGGTCCGGTATAATTGTACGTTTCCCACTTTTTTAGTCTCCAGGATCATATCCTGAGCTAGAAGTATCTTCAAGAGTTTATATACTGTAGGCCGGGCTATATCTGCTCCCTCTGCTAATTCGGTTTTGGAGAAATCTGACCAAGGATGGGTTAATAAAAAATCAATTAGTTTTACCTGGGCGCATTCCCCAAATATGTGGGTTAACATACACACCTCACCTCCCCATAATTATTTTATACTTACTACTATATTAATTAAGTTAATGATTAATAACTATATCTTTTATCTTATTATGGAGTTAGATCATCATGACCACTTTAAGTTTGAAACTGCTGGATAAGGGCCAGATCCTAGCCAATATTAAGAAGAGAATCTTAAAGACAGATAAAAACATTTATATCATAGGTCCCTGGTTAGATGCTTATTTCACTCGAGAAATCATCCATTCACTACCTCACCCTGAAATAGAGGTGAATTTCCTGGTTAGAAAAGATGAAGGAGTGATAGATGGTAAGACACTATCTGCTTTGAACCTGGCCCGAATGAATATAACCCACTTCCAGGCCAGATCACTGGAGAAACTGCATAGTAAGGTTATCGTCATAGATAATGAAACCTTCTACCTGGGCAGTGCTAACTGGTACTGGTACAGTTTAAATAAAACATTTGAGACCACTATCACCGGTAACATACCCCTTCTAAGTAAATTAATCCCCCAGATAGAAGAATATTGGGATATCGCCACCCCTATCAGTGAAGATGAGATAAAAAAACACTGTGATTTTGAACCGGTTAAAGAGGACCTTTTTTAAATATTTAAAATGATCTGGTCTAAAATATAGTAAAAATTTTAATAAAAGAATCAGATAAGTATCACATTAATTAAAAAAAAAATATTTATAAAAAAATAAAAAAAATTGAGTTTCTTGAAAATATTATTTTCCAAGAAGTGTCCTTTATTCTACTACGTCTGCAAATCCGAAGTTTCTTCGGGTGCTGTTAATTCTAATTTTAACTTCATCGCCTAATTTAGCGCCTGAAACAAAAATCACAAATCCATCGATACGGCAAATTCCGTCTCCGTCTCTACCGGTATCTTCAATTTTAACATCGTATTCTTCTCCTTCATTTACAGGAGAGTTACTTTTTTCATTATTGTAGTCATTTCCAAACAAATTTATCACTTTCCATAATATGGGCCATCTAAATTATGGTGGCCAAGTTAATATTAGATTTACAAACATATAAAGGAATATTATTTTTCCCGAAAAAATTTAGTAAATTATTTCTAGGTTTTCTCATGATTTAAGGGATTTCCCTTCTCAATTAATCTAAGGGTGATCTTTTCAAATTCATCCCAGAGGCTGGGTGCTTCTTCATGGAACCTATTTGAACGGGGCAAGTAAGACATATCCACCCCACTACTTGCGTAGCTACTATTATATTCCCGGTCTTTGTTATCTAAATCTAAAAGTTTAGTATAAATAGAATTCAAAACATCAAAACAGTTATTATAACTTGATATCTCTATTATTTCCTTGTCGGTGAAGGTGATGGCAAGTAGGGAGGCCTGTTTTCTCCACATCACATTATTCCAGGATGGTTGTGGCATCTTTATCAGATGATGTGCTATTTCCCTCTTCCTCTCATCATCATCTTCTTCTGCATCATTTTCTTCTTCTTTATTCAGTTTATACCAGAATTCTTTAAGTAGTTCCAGGTTTCTCTCGTTTTCTAGGGAGATAAGAGTTCTGGTAGAATTTTTCTTCCTATTTTTCGTTTTCTTGTCTCTGCGCCAGTAACTGAATTCACTGGAAACTAATCCCATAGTAACCCCTAATATGGTGGCCATTAAGGGAGTGTAGGTTATTTCAAATATCTTATCAACTCCAAAATAAATAAAATTATAGCAAAATTTTTAACTATAATAATTGTAAAAAAAATAATGGTTTGAGATTTATTGTAATCTCAAAAAATTAAATTAGGATTAAATAAAAATGAAAAAATATATTTTATTCTACCACATCTGCGAAACCGAAGTTTCTACGGGTTGAATTAATCCTTATTTTAACTTCATCGCCTAATTTAGCGCCTGAAACAAAAATCACAAATCCATCGATACGGCAAATTCCGTCTCCGTCTCTACCGGTATCTTCAATTTTAACATCGTATTCTTCTCCTTCATTTACAGGAGCGTTACTTTTTTCATTATTGTAGTCATTTCCAAACAAATTTATCACTTTCCATAATTAGATCCTAAAAAAATAATGGACCTTAACTACTATTGAATTTAAGAGCATATAAAGTGTTGTATTTACTGGTCAAAAATAAATATGAATTCCGGCTATAACTTACATTAAAAACCTAACCATTGCTTAAATACAGCCAGGGTTGCGGCGTAAGCAAGGTCAAGATTATCCCCTGCTACTTTAAGGGCAAGTGTTGGGTTCTTCCAGACCTGATTATTGTTCCAGTACTGGGCTACCTTATATCCCTCATTTTTCCCGAATTCTAGAAATTTTTTAAGACCATTGTGAGTTTTAAGATTAAGAACCGGTAAAGGAATCTTGGTGGGGTAGATATGAGTTATCTGATCAGCGTATGAATAGAATAACTGATATTCCTTCATCTTATTGGTGGTATGGGGTGCAGCGAAGGTGTCACTAATGTAATGGGATGCCATTCCCAAATGGAAACTTTCATCTTTAAAAAATTTAGCCTTCAATGTGGGATTGGAGGTTTTCATAGCGTTTTTATAATCATTCATGGCCATTTTAAGATATTCCTCAGCATAGTCTGTGCTAGCAGGGTATGCATGTTTCCATTTACTCTGTGAGTCCTTTACATCAGGATAATTAGCCCCTTTCTTCATCTCTGCCAGGTCCAGATTCTGACTTATGCTGGTGGGCATATCCTGGTAGAGCTGGGTTACGATAAGTTCATGAGTCTTGTCATGCCCGGCGTTCCATGCAAAAGAGGAGCCCATTGCCATTAAAATAGTAAATAGAATCAGAATAAATAGTTTAGAAATAATTTTTCCCTCTAATGAGAATCTCATCATACCCCTTTGTATGTAGAGATATTATAATAAATTTTTAGATTACTCGTTATAAAAAAAGTAATTATTTCCCACAAAAAAAAGAAAGTGGGGAAAGATTTTTTATTTTTTCCTAGCTAGGATGTATCCACTGAATACTACTAACAGAGCCAAAATCATGCTTCCCAGTGGTGTTCCAGTGGGTTGCATAGGTACGGTTTTACCATGTACTGGTGGGCATGGTGGTTTTGGTTTTTCTATAACGGTTACCGTTGCACTGTCACTGTTATCTGGGTTAGGGTCGTAGGTGTCGCTTTCCACTACTGCCGTGTTGGTGAACTTACCAGTTTGGGTAGTTCGGGCGGTGATGGTCAGTGTAGCGGTCTGATCTTTTTCCAGGTCGCCGATGGTCCATATACCTGTTTCTGGATCGAAGTCTCCCATGGAAGGATCATAATCTAGGATTATAATACTCTCTGGCATGTCATCAGTGACTCTGGTATTTACTGCGGTATCCGGTCCCAGGTTGGTCACCACTATGGTGTAGGTGATGATATCCCCTACATATACCACTTCTGGGTAGACTGTTTTGGTTATGATCAGATCTGCTGCTTCCTGATATAGACCAGCGTTCACATTGAGATAAACAGTTCCAGAGGTGTATTCTCTGGTGGCTGATTCACCTGTTGGTGGATAGGCTGAGCTGTTTATGGATGGGTCGTTACCTACATCCTGCAGTGTGAAAGTGTATCCATCGGGTTTGATGAATTTCACATAGTAGAAGTTAGGTATCTCATTACTGAATAAGTAGTTACCACTAGCATCGGTGATTGTGGTATTCACTAATGTATAGGTTACTCCATTGTACAGTTCCACTGTAACACCGGGTATGCCTGGTTCTCCAGGGTCTCGCAGTCCGTTACGGTTCAGGTCGTTCCACACGTAGGATCCAATGGTAACTGGTTCATACATACCAGCATCGATGTATGGATTGTTTTCACCTGCATATAACGTCACAGGGCTGGTGAATCCATCGGGATGTGCTTTGTTGGTTTGATCTCCAGGTACCACTGGACTGAATGTAAATCCAGGTAGTAATTCAAACCATAGATAGTATGATCCAGGTATCAGGTTGGTGAAGCTGTAGAATCCATTACTATCGGTGTAGGTGAAGCCATGATAGCCTCCCTGTTCATCGTATAATTCTACTCTTACATTTGGTAATCCTGTTCCTCTGCCATCAAATATTCCGTTGGCATTCTGGTCGTTCCATACGAATTGGCCTATGCTGGCAGGCATCCACATACCGGCATCCCAGTAGTCCTGATTTTCACCAGAGACCAGTGTTGTGGTTGCTGTTAAACCGCTTATGGGGTTGGCCTGGTTATCGTAGCCGGGTCCATAGTTAAAGCTGATGTTGTAACCGGTTGGTTTTATGAATTCTAGATAGTAACTTCCAGGTAGTACGCTGAAGCTGTAGAATCCATTGGCATCTGTTGATGTTGTTTGAAGTATTTGTCCGGTTCCATCATACAAGTTAACGTTTACTCCAGCAAGTGGAGGTTCACCTGCATCGATGTCTCCATTGACGTTTAGATCATCCCATACGTAGTCACCTATTAATGCGTTCTGGTACATTCCGGCATCCCATTGTAACTGATTCTGACCTGATGTCAAGGTTATATTTGGTGTTTTTCCTGTGGCTGAGCAAGCAGTGCTATATATTGCCCCTGCTTGGAAGCATGGACTGTAATTCCAACTAGAATCTGGTTTGTTGAAGAGCACATAGTAATTTCCTGGTGTGAGGTTGTTGAATAAGTAGTAACCACTAGCATTGGTAGTGGTACTGGTTACCAGTAAATCAGTGATGCTGTTATATAATTCCACGGTTACGTTGTTCAGACCGGGTTCTCCGGATTGCCAGATTCCATCTGCGTTCAGATCATCCCAAACAAAGTCTCCGATACTGGCTAATTGATACATACCGCAATCCCAGGTCAGATCAGTCTGACCGGGTGCCAGGTAGAATATCTGTGTAAATCCAGATGCATTTGCTTTGTTTGTTTGATCACCAGGTACAATTGGACTGACTATGAAGCCTGAAGGTATACTGAAGCCTACATAGTAATTTCCGGGTAATAGACCTGTGAATAGATAGAATCCACCTCCTGATGTGGTTGTGGTTCCTGCTACGGTACCATTTGCATAGTACAGGGTTACATTTATTCCGTCTATTCCCATACCATTTCCCTGGTATATTCCATCAGCGTTCTGATCATTCCACACGAAGTCTCCTACTGATGCATATAACTCTTCATAACCTAACATTCCAGCATCCCAGTAGTCCTGGGACTCACCAGCGTTTATGGTGATGAGCGTGGTAAAACCTGTTGTTGTATTGGCAGTGTTATCTGTAACTCCTGGTATGTACGGACTTATAGCGTAACCAGGGGGTGCGATAAATTGCAGATAGTAGCTTCCAGGTAACACACTGAAGCCGTATAATCCAGATGCATCAGTGGATGTGGTCTGTAAAAGAACCATAGTGTCACTGTAGAGTTTTACTATTATTCCAGGAAGACCTGGTTCACCAGGATCTATATAACCATTATAGTTAAGGTCCAGCCATACCAGATCTCCAATGGTAGCGTTGGGGTACATTCCAGCGTCCCATTGTAGCTGACTCTGTCCTGAGGTTAGGTATATGTTAGGTGTTTTTCCAGTAACCTGATCTGCGGTGCTGTATATAGCTCCAGCCTGGAAAGATGGGCTGAAATTATAGCCTGCTGGTTTGATGAACTTGACGTAGTAGTTACCTGGTACAAGGTTGTTGAACAGATAATAACCACTGGCATTTGTGGTGGTACTGGTTACCAGTAAATCAGTGATGCTGTTATATAACTGAACAGCGATATTGTTCAGTCCTGGTTCTCCGGATTGCCAGATACCATCTGCATTCAGATCATCCCAAACAAAGTCGCCTATACTGGCTAATTGATACATACCGCAATCCCAGGTCAGATCAGTCTGACCGGATGTTAGGGTGAATGTATCAGTAATTCCTAGTGCGTTTGCTTTGTTAGTCTGATCTCCAGGTACTTTAGGGCTGACTATAAATCCAGAGGGTATGGTAAATCCTACATAGTAATCTCCGGGTACTAGATTAGTGAAGAAGTAGTATCCATTGGCATCTGTGTTGGTTGTCCCTGCTACTGAACCGTTGCTATGATATAGGGTTACAGTAACTCCAGGTATTCCATATCCATTTCCCTGGTATATTCCGTCTGCGTTCTGATCATTCCATACATAGTCTCCCACTGTGGCTGTTTTATATATACCCGCATCCCAGGTGTAGTCCTGTTCACCACATACCAGGTTGAATATTGCGGTGTTTCCCGTGGTTGGGTTGGCTTTATTATCATATCCTGCTCCATAAAAGGGGCTGATATAATAACCTGCAGGTGTGCTGAAATTTAGGTAGTAATTACCTGGGATCAGGTTATTGAAGTAGTAATTTCCATTGGCATCGGTTACAGTTGTATCAAGCTGGGTTCCGGTTGAGTTGTACAGTTTTACTAGTACATTTGGCACTCCCGGTTCTCCTATATCATACATTCCATTGGCATTTAAATCTTCCCAAACCAGGTCTCCTATACTTGCATAGGGGAAGTCTACTTCAGGTATGGGTAGAATTATCCTGTTTCCGGGTTCATCATTTGGTTTGGTATAGTCAACGTATGCTTGTACATTGGTTGGTACATCATTTCCATATTTTTTTAATGGATCTATCACCTGATGATAGGTAACGTTCCAGGTTTCGCCCTGACCTAGTCGTGGTATATACCAGGTTAAGGTTCTGGTACCATCCGGATTTAGGACGTTGGTAGTTGGTGCTATAGTTGCTGATCCATTCACATAATTCATATAGGAAGGTATCACGTCAGTAACTTGTATGTCCGTAGCTACTTTAGTTATCTCTTTAAATATATCGTTGTAAATTTGGTCTAAGGATTGAGCATCCACGGCAAAATAATATTTACCCCCGGTTACTGTTGCGATGGTGGTTAATACATTTGGATCCACATCTGCTCCCAAACCAACAGTGTAAATGGTGTAACCTAATGCTGCTGCTTGCTGTGCTCGATAGATGGCCATCTGATCAGGGTCTAAATATTGGCCACCAATAGTTCCACCGCCTTCATTAAATTGTCCATCAGTTAATAGGATGATGAAGCGCTGGTAAGTTGGTAGTGTTGATGCTCCTAATAAGTTTGTTGAAGTTTGGATTGCTAGAGCACCGTTAGTAGTAGAACCTGGTTGTCCTTGATTAACTACGTTAATAGCCTGAGTGTAATTATTGGTTAATGCTAACTGCTGTCTTATTACATTATCCCAATTGACAACACCAACTTTATCTTTTGTTGGGTCTAATTTATTGATGAAATTAATAACCGCAGTTTTTCTCAGGCCAGTTGGGTCACTAGTTCGCATACTACCTGAGCTGTCGATGGCAAATACCACGTCAGCGGCATTGGTTACATTTTCACTGGATCCAGTTACTTCGATGGTTACGTTAACATCAGTACAACTGGTTCTATCTGCACTTTTATTGGCAGCTATATTCTCTGTTGCAAATGCTGCTCCAGATAAAGTTAAGCTGATTATCAGTGTTAAGACTAGTAGAGTTAATTTTATCTTTGTTTTTTCCATTTTTTCACCTCTTTTTACGTTTTTTAACTTTTTTATAGTCCTTATTTTTACGAACTATAATATTTGAGATGAATAAATAACTCTCTATTACTTTTAATCAGTGCGTAAAGGAAAATAGTTGTCAATAAAAAAAATTCGATGATTTGAAGGTGTCCTTATAGTTTATCTTAGCTAGAGAATTTTCATTCATCGATTATATTATGTTTTTATTCATATTTAAATTTAACATAAAAAATGGTGAATAATTATTAAGTATTCACCTACTGGTGATGAGCTTCTTGGAGTAAATAAACAACATCTCCACAGAATATAGTAAATAATAGAGTGGATAAAATCTCTTATGTTTCTTTACCAGTGTGAAATGGCTTTTTAGATTGTTTTTAAGTCTTTTGAGGTTGGTGTTGAATTTTTTATATCTGGATAGGCTAATTTTATGCCAGATCTCTGCTGTGGGTACCAGTAGGATGCGGTATCCTTTATCTTTCATACGTAAGGATAGGTCGATGTCTTCTGCTCCGAAGAAGAAATCCGTATCCAGGAATGTACCTGGTATATCTGCCCGGATCATCAATGAAGCTCCGGTTATCCAGTCCAGTTCCACGGGCTGGTTGGTCTGGATCTTCTCCTCCAGGTAGTTGTATCCCGGATAGATCCACCAGTTTATATAACCTCCCAGAGCGGTTTGCATATCTTTTCTCCCATAGTAATCATAGAAATAGATCTTGGGCCCTACCATGGCAATTTTCTGATCTTCACTTATGACCTTCACCATCTCATCCAGATAATTTTTTCCAACCACGATATCGTTGTTTAGAATCTCTATATAATCTGGTTTAAGATATTTTTGGACGAAATCTATCCCAACATTGTTTCCCTCAGCGAATCCGTAATTCTTATCATTCTTGATTATGTAGAGGTTTTTCTGGAATTTACCATCAAAATCAACCGCATCATATTTGTCCTTTTCCAATATAACATAATCTAAGGGTTTATTATCTTTTTTAAATGGGAAGAAGTCTGATTCCAGTTCCAGATCACCCTGGGCATATTCTACTACTCTGGAGACTGAATCATCATCTGAACCATTATCTACTAATATAACATTATAACTGGGATATTCTATCTGAAATATTGATTCCAGACATTCTATGGTGTCCTTCCAGTTGTTCCAGTTTAAAACTATTATAGAAACCTTCGGTTGCATAAAAAATTACACCTTTCTCTAGTAAAAATTTAATAATAAAAACATTGACCATAATTTATGATTTAGTTTATTCTTTTTTAGTTTAAGAATGTTAAATACCTATTATATTAAGGGTTTTAAAATATTTAATAAATGATTTATGATTCTTTATTTATCTTAAAGAACCTTTATATTATAATAAATAAATTGATATACATGGATACAGATGAAAAAATATTAAAAGCAGCTCTAACCGAATTTGCTCAGAAAAGCTACGGCGGTGCCCGAACTAAATGCATCGCTAAAGAAGCTGATTTTAGCGAATTAACATTGTTTAGAAGGTTTAAAAATAAGAAAAGCTTATTTGAACGGGTTTATAATGAGAACCTTGAAAAGTTCAAAGAAGAAGTTATAGCTCTCAATGATGAAATGGAAAATACTGAATTTGAAGACCCCCGGGAATTTATAAATTCATATATAGAACGCATGTCAAAAATAATATATGATAACATCGAATTAATCCGTATAACCATTTTTGACCCATCTATAAAAGAAGAACTCTTTAAAGAAATAGCACCCCATGGTGCCCAACTCTTGCAGAAGAAACTAAAAAATGATAATATCGATTACTTCACACTGGTACTTATCATGGCTTCTACAATAATTCTAACCATGAACAACCTATACCTGGAGAGAACCAAACTTGATCATGATAAATTTATAAAATCCATTACAGAAAGCTTTTATAATTATATTGATGATCCTGGTGATCTAAAGAATAAGTAGAATTAAAAAAATTTTCTCTATTATCTATTCATTATTTCTCTCTTTTTAGCTTGAAATTCTTCCTCGGTGATCATTTCATTTATGGAGAGACCATCCCCAGGAGTTGATTCATGAGATTCTCTCTCCCCTTCCAGGCTAGATGTGGCTTTATCAATAAATCCACCTATGTCTTCCATGATTCCTTTATCTGATTCTTTTAGAGATTCCATGGGGTCTTCCCTTTTATGGGGTGTAACTGGTTTTCTAATGGTGGTTGTATCTTCGGTTTGTGGGGTTCCACATTCTTTACAGAATCTACTACTGGAATTATTATCAGTTGAACATTTGGGACAGATATTACTGGCTGGTGATTGTTCTTCAACCATTTAAATTCACCTTCATTTATTTAAAAAACAATTTTATTATTATTCTGTAAAATATACCATATTAATTTAGTAAAATATTTATGTCTACCAATTATAAATAGATAGTAGATACTAACTAGAAGTGTGGGGGTGAATAACTATAAAAATAAACTTTATTCTGTTTTCTACCTGTAATCTGGGTAATATGAATTTTAAAAAAACAACTACAGATGCTAATAGACTAATAATGTCTTCCACATCACTAAGTTGTTTTAATACATCTTATCCTCACCTATAGGTTATCTTTATTATTTTTTTAAGATTAGAAAATTATTAATTAAAAAAATATGGAGGTATAAAATTTGAAATGTAGTAAATGTGGGACGGATAATCCTGAAGGGGCCAAATTCTGTGAGAACTGCGGTGCTAGTATGAGATCAGGCAATCGTAATTTGATGATCTTAGGATTAGTAGTGATCGCCATAATAGTAGTGGCAGCAGTGGGTGTAATAGGCTTTTTAAATCCAACAAATACGGTTTTAACAGCGAATAATTCCACTAATAAATCTATTATTAATGATAATACCAATAATCCTAATAATCCATCAACTAATGCTCAAAGGGAATTATGTAAAGACTGTAATGGTGCAGGATATACTATCTGTCCGGTATGCGGAGGAACTGGTAAGGATCCCAATGATCCTAGCAAACCATGTCCCGGAGGGCAGAAGGCATGTGACCATGGAATAATACACTGTTACACCTGTGGAGGAGATGGATATATCGATTCAGGTGATCCAGGATATATGCAATGAATAATAAAATTTTTTTCAATAAGAATTATAAAAAAAATGTTAATTAAAAAAAATAATATAAATGGGGGGATAAATTAATGAATTCGAAACCTGTAATAATTTTATTGGCTTTTTTAATGGTTATTGGAACTTTAGGATATGTATATGCTAGAGTTACTCAGCCGGAAGATACTATAGACACTATGAATCCACCTATAGACACCGCAAATCCACCGGTTGTAACTACTAACAGAACAGTGGTGGTGAGTAATTCTTCCCAGGATTTGATAATTGTAAATAATTCTACTGGGAATAATTCAACCGTACCAGTTCGTCCAGTGAGAATTACCCAGATAACTCCGTCTGGAAGTATTCCACATGTAGTGGAACTCAGCGACGGAACTAATTCTGTTCGGGTATACGCTTATTGCGTTGAACCAACTCAAAAAGCGGTTAGCGGAGCAAATCTTGATGTTGGAGGTGTTGAAAATTCAGCGGTGATCATAAAGACTGCTCAAGATTCAAATCCTTCTGATCCCCAAAGTGCAACCAATGCCCAGATGAAGATATGGGTTCTATTATCCGGGGGCAGCACCAGTCAGGGTGAAGGTGCAGCTTATGCTGCAGGTATGAGCAGTTCCGAGCTTCAGAGCAATCTTAACCAGGCTAAAAGTGAAATAATGACCCAGTATCATGTTTCTGAAGATCAAATAGGTGATCTGGTTGATTATAAGCCGGTTAATGTGATGGGAACTACTATGGTATCTAACTTTGCTGTGACTGTCCAAAGTTCTGTGGGAGTGAACACCAGAAAAGTTAAAGTTAACCTCACCAACAACACTACAGCTAACAACACCACCAATCAGACCAACCAAACCAACACTACCGATACAGGAACCAACAACAGTCAGACCAACAACACTGTAGGCAGAGTTTTAGGTCTGATAATAAGTCTTTTAAAACTATAAGAGGGTGAATTTATTGTTCGATTGGAAAGCCATAATAATCGGTTTTATATCTGCCTTTATCCTTTTAATTATCCTAGCTTCATTCCTGGGAAGTATAGGAGGATATGTAGGAGTTTTAATTGGTGGAATATTAGCGGGTTACTTAGTTAAAAATGGAATCAAAGAGGGACTGATAAACGGTGCAATGGCCGGTGCCATAACCAGTATAGTGATGAGCCTCATCTTCTTCCTATCCGCCTTCATATTTGGAGGAATACAGCTTGCCGTATTACAGGTGAGTGGAGTCAATGCATATATCGGCGCTATAGTTTCTATAGTGGTGATGGCCATCATTGCAGCTGTAGGCGGAGCTGTTGGAAGTTTAATCAGCGGGTCTAAATGAAAATATTTCTTTAAAATAAATAAAAAAAATTGGGGAAATTTTGCTTATTTTCCCTGTTTATCTTTTTTTCTTTGTATTTACTTGTTTTTAGTAGTTTAGATGTAGACGTAGTTGGGCAGTCTTATGTTTGCTCCGTAGAAGTTGATGACTTTACTGTACATGTACACCAGTTTAGCAAATGGTATCTTACCTAATGAAGTCTGCGCGTAATTAGGTGCTCGTCCGTTGCTGTCTATGAAGTTTTTAATGTTACGAGCGACTACGATGTATGATGTTTTGACCAGATTTCCATGAGTGTAGGTTCCGCTTGGATGGGTGGGATTAGCCACAGCCATGATGTTTATAGGGTTTAAGTTACCCTGGCTGATGTTGAATGTTGCGGTAACCAGGAGTTGCAGGAACTGGGGCATGGTCACAGTCTGGGTGCCTACGATTACGGTTGCTGGTAATACACCATTTAACTCATAGAAGTTTTTCACCACTGTAGATGCTAAGACTATCTGAGTAATGGTGGGTGCAGCACTCACCAACACATTAACACTCACTTTCTGATGATCCACCGTAGAAGATACGGTAGCTGTACCGGTTGTGGTGAGATTAGTTAGTGTTGAGGTTGCTGATCCATTGGAGAATGCATGGTCGGTTATGTTTCCTTTGGTGGTGGTGAAATTAGCCATTCCCAGATAAGGAACCACAGCTATAGTGGGGTCATGATATGTACCGTTGCTGTCATGCAGGAGATCTGTGGTAATGGTGGATGTTCCACCGACACCCACAGTTGTGGGGTTTGCGGATATGGTTAACACAATCCAGGGATTATAAGTTAAAACACCAGGACCCCAATCTAATATCATGTCTGCTACATCTGTTGAGTTGTTGTATCCCCACCAGTTTAATGTTGCGTCCACATCAGAAGCACTTGCATAATCCAGTCCCCAGTTGTTGTTATCTACGATGCGGTTGAAGTTCAAAATCACATCGTTGTCATCGCCTGTTATGAAAACACCGGAATCATTATTGGTGATATTGTTCTGGTATATATATGCATGTGCATTTAAAATGTACACACCATTATCGCCGTTGAAGTTAATTTCATTTCCGTAAATATTTAAAGAACTGCTTTCTACTAGATGTACGCCATCATGGGTATTATTGTTAATTTTATTATTGCTAATTGTGTTAGAACCTGAAATTTCCACTTGAACACCAAATGAATTGTTGCTAATATCATTATTATTGATGGTGTTGGAATCTGATCCCCACACAACAATACCTTGCATGTTGTTCTTAATTTCGTTACTGTAAATCTCGTTTAAATTTGAATCCGTATGGATAGATAGACCACTATAATGGTTGTTGTTAATTATGTTACTGTAAATCTGGTTGGAATCTGAATATTCTAAATATATACCATCATTGCCATTGTTTTCTATTTCGTTACTATAAATTTGGTTAGAATTTGAATTTAACAGATTCATGCCGTCGTTGCTGTTGTTGTTGATTTGGTTACTGTAAATCTCGTTTTCATCTGAACAATCCATAGATAAACCATAAGAGTTGAATTTAACTTCATTACCGTAAATGGTGTTGTTATAGGAATCACTCAGACCTACTCCAGCATAATTGTAATTAATTATATTATTGTTTATGATGTTGTAACTTGGTGCTTTATCACCAATTATTACTAATCCACTGTAGTTATACAAAATCTCATTATTATGAACTTCGTTGTATAAACTATGTTGCAAAAGCACCCCATCTCCGTTTTCGAAAATTTTGTTACTGTAAACTGTGTTATAATCAGAGCTAAGTATACGTACACCAGCATATTCATTGGTATCAATTTGGTTGCTGTAAATTTGATTAGAATCTGAATTTGTCAGATAAACACCTTCCACACTGTTGTTAATTTGGTTACTGTAAATATTGTTAGAATTTGAATTATTCAGATATACCCCATCAATACTGTTTGTTACTATATCATTAGTGTAGATCTCATTGTGATGTGAATTATCTAGATGTACACCATCAGCAGCGTTGTTGTTTATTTGATTACTGTCAATTATGTTGTAATTGGAATCTCGCAGCCATAAACCATTTTCGCCGTTACTTAAAACCTCATTATTGTAGATAATATTGGAATCTGAATTTTCCAGATATATACCATCTAGTAGGTTGTCGCTGATGAAATTAGAGGATATCCAGTTGTTTCCTGATTCTTCAGATCTTATACCGTAACCGCAGTTTTCGGTGATGGTATTGGAGGTTATATCATTATACTCAGATTCTTCCAGATAGATTCCATCATAAATGGATTCTGCTATAATGTTATTGTAAATGTAGTTGTATTGGCTGTTCCATAGATAAACACCATAGTAATTTGCTTCAATAGAATCATCAATGGTATTATTTAAAATGTCATTAGAATCTGCTTCATAAAGAACCACACCAGCACTATACCCACCTGAAATAATATTATCATGTATAGTACATCCATCGGCTCCGTCTAAAATTATAGCTTCTCCGGTTCCGCCAGTTACCATGAATCCGCTGATATCAGAGCCGCTTCCATTGCTAGTGATGTAAAATGAATTTACAAAGGTAGTATCAGTGCCGGACCCGATTATGGTCAGATCTTTCCATACTAAAACATCTTCATTGTAGGTTCCAGCCTCCACTTGGATGGTCATACCATCCTGGGTGAACGCACTGTCAATAGCCGCTTGAATAGAAGTGTAACTAATACCGGTTTCCACTACGAAGGGATCAGGCACTGTACTCGATGATGTAGTGGTTAACTGATCAACAGATGTATCATCTGCAACCGTATCCGATGAAGTATCATCAGTTGCTGACACCGCACCTGAGAGCATGACAGCCATTATCAGAACAAAAATTACTGTTATAAATTTTTTATTCAAGTTATTTACCTCCTTATTTTTTTCTAAACTTCTTTAGGGAGAGGTGTAAATCAAAATAGAATAGCACGTTATGAAATCGCTGCTTAAACTTTAATTTAATCCAAAATAACTTCAACGATTGATTAAAATTAATATTCTTAGTTCTCCCCCATTAATAAAGCAAAATTTATATTTAATTCTATTAATTGGTTACTTACTTATATTTATCGAAATATTTTTTTTAATAAAAATATATTGGTCTTTAATAATTATTAAAAAGAAGTTCTTTAAAAAAAATAAATAAAAAGGGGGAATTTGGTTTTTCTACCTTCTAAACTAGTTTTTTTTTAGATGTATACGTAATTAGGCAGTCTGTTGGGTATGATGTTTCCGTAGAAGTTTATGACTTTACTGTACATATAGACTAGTTTACTGTAGGGTATTTTACCTAGAGTGGTCTGTGCGTAGTTGGGTGCTCGTCCGTTGGTGTCGATGAAGTTTTTAATGTTCCTGGCTACAACGACGTATGATGTTTTGACCAGATTACCATGAGTGTAGGTTCCGCTGGGATGAGTGGGATTAGCCACAGCCATGGTGTTAATAGGATTTAAGTTACCCTGGCTGATGTTAACCGTAGCAGTTACCAGTAATTGCAGGAATTGAGGCATGGTCACTGTCTGGGCACCCACAACCACATTAGCCGGCAGGAAACCGTTAAACTCATAGAATAATTTAACCTGACCAGCAGCAGCTACAATCTGCGCAATAGTAGGCACCGCACTCACCAAGACATTAACACTCACCGTCTGATGATCCACCGTAGAAGAAACAGTAGCAGTTCCAGCAGAGGTTAGATTAGTCAATGTAGAAGCAGATGAACCGCTGAAGAAAGCATGATCAGTTATGGTACCTTTACTGGTGGTGAAATTAGCCCATCCCAGATAAGGAAC
>JAJFTX010000158.1 GCA_021372715.1 Methanobacterium sp.
TAATTTAGTTTTCGAATGGCATTAACATCTCGCACTGCACCGTAAACTACGGTACCGGCTATTTTTTTCTGCTGAGCGGATTTTGAGGTTAACTCCCCCCAGACAGCGCTATCATCTCGGTCGGCACTGATAAACAATACATCTCCTTCATGGGCCTGGTCCATTGCTTTTAACACGGTTCCCCAATCATCTGCAGAAGTTTTCACGGTTATGGCTTTTCCCAAAATTTTAAAATCTTCTTTAAGAGGTTTAACACCTTGAATTACCGGTATATAGTTAATTAAATTTTTAAGAGCATCTGATAATTGGGGGGTGCTCAGTTTTACCGTCTCAGCTTTAAAATCAGTTTGATGTGAAAATCTCTTTAATAGGCCATCAGGGGAGATTTCCATCTTTTCATCCATGGAATCAATCCTGAGGAGTGGTAACTTCTTCTACCATGGTTTTACCAGCAACCACTTCATCTATACTGTGGATTGAACCGCCGTATTCTTCTATGGCTTGGGTTATCTCCTGGTAGTTCAGGTCAATACCCTGCATGGTAACCTTTATATTCTCTGTTTCCTTATCTATCTCCATTAAAGTCACATTTACTCCTTCAACACCGCTTAATTCGCTTAAATACGTAGCGAAATGGGGTAAAGTTGGTTCGTGTGGTTTTAGTATGTCTAGAACTATTCTAATTAGGCCTTTTGCCACTTTGATTTCCTCCAATATTTTTGAAAATTATTAAGTTATTTCATTTACTTAGATCTATTAGATTCTATTGACTTTTTTAGGATATATTTAATTAATTTTTAATAGATTTTATATTTTTTATACTATTCCATGTATTGTTGTAATTAATTAGAATCATTATCTATTTAATAATTTTAAAAGTTATTCTAATAAATTATATTGTATAAAACTAGGAAAGAAGATTTAAAATAAATACATTTAAAGGATTAGAACGGATTATTAACAGGATATGCATGTTTCTTATTAGTTACAGTACATAAGGAAGGTCAGAAAATTGGAAATTAGAACATTGCTAAGATCATCAATTTATATAAAAGATGAATTATATAGAATTAGTAGATACTAATTAGACATCATAAAGGACTTTACAATGAGTTTTAGAAAATTGTTATCGATCATGGAAGAACTCAAGGAATGTGCAGAACAGGGAATGCCCATCCTAATCGAGGGTAAAAAAGACGAAGAAGCTTTAAGGAATCTGGGAATAAATGGTAATTTCATAAAAGTCTCAGGATCTCCTCTTAAACTCTTTGAAATAGCAGAAATCGCTGCACTATCATCTTCCAAAATTATTATATTAACTGACTTCGACAAAAAAGGCAACCAGCTTGCCAGAAAACTTTCAGAAGATATACAAAGACTAGGTTCTAATCCAGATCTTCAACTTAGAAGGAAGATCATGGCCATTACCCGCAGATATATCAAAGATATAGAGAGTCTTCCCAGACACCTCCATCAACTGGAACTTGAAGAATGCCCCTATGGTGTCACTGGTCAATACTACCGTCCCTATTATGGTACAGAGGCCAGATAACTTAATAGACCATATTACCAGTATCTAAACAATAAGGGAGGCCCATATAATGGGAAAAGAAGAAATAAGTACAACTAAATATCTCATTCATGCTCAAATTAATGCTAATGGAATTGTGGAAAAGCCCGATGTGGTGGGTGCTATTTTTGGCCAAACCGAGGGACTTTTAAGCAATGAT
>JAJFTX010000162.1 GCA_021372715.1 Methanobacterium sp.
GGAAACCATACTATGAAAAATAGGGATATCATAATTATAATCACATCTAAAAAGGCTTTATATTTGATTTTATATGGTTTTTTAGAAAATAAAATAAGACCAGCAATAATAATAGGATAAACAGCTATATAAAAAACATCAGCAATTGAAGGGGTTGAAACCATGAACCAAACATTTCTAAGAAGAAAATATAATAAGTTAGCAATCAAATACATTATCATTCCTATAGAAATTAGTAACCAGGCCTTAAAAACATCCCTATCATTCTCATAAGACCACCAAGTGGTGTATGCTAATAACACTACAATTAAAAAGTTGATAGATGGCTTTAAAATATCTAAATAAACTGATTCAAATCTAGTATTCCAGAATAAAAAGGGCAGGATCACAAAAACCATCAATGCACCCATTAATAGCAGTGCTATTGATTTAAACCCATAAGATGATTTTGAGATATACATTTGATTCTCCTATATCCAGGATTATGTAATAATATGATCAATGTTAGTAATCAATTTTTTGAAATTTAAAAATAGAGTTTTTAAATAAATAACCAGTTAAAGAACATATAATTCTATTCTACAAATTATTTTATCTTCCCTACTGGAGCAGCGTAGATAACGAACTCTTCTTCACCATCCAAACGGATTAAATCATCAAAGTACTCCTGATCATATGCTCCTATAGCACAGGTACCTGTTCCTATTGCTTCACAGGCCAGGTAAAGATTTTGACCCACATGACCGGCGTCCATAGCTATCACCTTATGAGAGTCCAGTCCATATCTCCATTCCATTCGGTAGGGTATGGCTGTCCAGATGAACATCACTGCAGATTGTCCAGTGAAGAACTGATCAAAGGTGGCTTTGATAATTTTTTCTCTCAGATCTTCCTCTTCAAATTCCAGTACTAGTTCATGTGATAGGGGAAGGTATCGATAAACTCCTGGATCTAAGTTTTCTACATTTAAAACCGCCAGATAAGTTTCCAGTGCATGTCGGCATCCGGCTGATGGTACGTTGCGAAAACCATGACCACCCGCTAGGTAACGCATTCCCTGAACTGACCATAGAAGAAAAGATAGTTCAGTTAGATTAAGGGGTTCATTGGTATATTTGCGTCTGCTTTTACGGTTTTCTATGGCCTCACATAGTCTTATAGGGAATATTTCTGTCCAATTTAGGTTTTCTAATTTTATCAGTTTTAAATTTGGAGAATATGGTTTCTCCAGGGGAGGAGCCGCTACTCCTCTGCTTTGATCGGTTTGGGAGAAATCTATGGTCTTACGAATGCTGTCCTTTAAAAAGTATCTGAATCTTTTTAATTCTTCATCCATAACTGTTTCCTCTTAGAAAGCTGTAATTCTATTATAATATTTTATAGTCGGTTTCTAATATTTGTTGGCCTTATTGAAAAGTGGGTAATCCAGATTCAAACAGTAACATTTACTCCCAGTTAAGAAGTGGTATATTCTTAACCCGAGAAGATCTTACTGTTTTATTCATATCCCTTATAGGCATATTCATAGGAGTATTCGCCGGTTTAATGTCACTTCTCATTATATCCTATCAGGGCCGGTTCTCCATGGAAGGTAGTGCCATGTTCGT
>JAJFTX010000195.1 GCA_021372715.1 Methanobacterium sp.
GAAAAGTGCTAAATCCATGCATTTAATGGAGGAACAGGGAGAACTGGATGCTGCCTTAAGTAAATTATCTGCAATGGAATCGGATAGGTAGAAAAATTTAGATAAATCCACGGTAAAGCAAACCAATCTGGTAGCAGCTCAGGCCCTAGTCATTGAACTTCAGAATCTTATGGGTAAGGTAGCAGCCGAGGGAACCATCCGTAGATGCATGCGAAAGATGTTTGATTAATGATAAATGGGAAATTTATTTAATTAATTGAATTAAAGAGTTTTTAGAATATTAAATACCTTAATTCGATAAAAAAATATTTAAAAATTAATTTTTGATTATATTGCTCCGGGAGTCATTATAGTATGATTTCCCACTGAAACTACACAGAAAAAGTAATACTAAATTATAATTTAATACTAACTTTTAAATAAGATCAACATTAAAATTTATAAAACCCTGAATAATTATGATGAACAGGCCAGGAAGATGATTCAAATGCAAGATTTAATAAACGAAGCCGTAAATGATATGGATATAGCACTGGAACTTTCTAAATCGCCGAAAAACGTTGTTGAAACGGTTGATAGCATCTCGCAGCTTAGTACTGAAGAAGCTATTAAACTGGGAATGAATTTTAAAAGATTTCCTCTGGGATGTGATTTAACTGAGGTGGTAGTAGGAACTTGTGCATCAGACCTGGAAAAACAGGATCTTCTAGGCAACTGTATATTGGCCAATATGATAGGAGCTTCTATTCATATATGTTCCTATGCTTTTGCTGATATAGCAGAAACCCATGGAATGAGGGGAATCGATATCATGAGAGAAGTTAGTGCGGTCACGGATGTTCCTCTGGATCTTGACCATTTTGGTCATTATGGGCCTATGAGATTTCCCAAGGAAATTATCAGTTGTTCTGGGCAATGTTATTTTACTGGACCGCCATTTGAAGAATGTCCTCGGGAAAGGATACACTCCAGACTTATTGATAAAGAAAAAGCGGGGGAAATAGATAGGGATGAGTGGGTTAAATTATCTTCTTCTGTGGCTGTGAATTTAACCAGTGAACAGGGTGGGGAAGGTCATGCAGCACCATTGAGGGAGGCAGAAGAAATTGCCACCTTGGCTAAAAAACATGGTAAAGGGTTGGAAGCTATAATGTTCATTGGAGATGGATATGATGACCTGATAACTGGTTTTGAAAAGGCCCTGGATATAAGTGCTGATGTTTTTGTCCTTGAAGGTGGACCCTTTAATATTTCCAAAAATAGGCTGGATAGCTTCGCCAAAGCTGTTGCCATGGCCAGAATCTTAGCACCTGGAAAAGTGGTTGCTACCAACGGTGCCTATGAAGATGAATGTCGGATTGGTTTAAGGGCAGGATTGAATGCTATAATCACAGGGTTTCCTAAAAATCATCATGGCTATATGTGTGGATATTCCCCAGGTACAGCTCGTAGAGGGAACTTTGGTCTTCCTCGGGTTATTGAAATAATGAGAGAAGAAATTAAATGTCAAACAACAAATGTTCCAATTCAAAGGGGTGAACTGGAGGCATTAGCCCGGGCAGTTAAGATAGTAGGTAGTGAAAATATATATCCTAAAAAAATTGGATCTTTACCAGTAGGAGATGCTCATTGGGCTGTTTTAGCTAACTCCAATCTATATAATAAGATAACCATAGGGAAATCAGTTAAAGATATCCCGGACGTAATAAATGGTGATAGTGTGGCTTTATTAGGGGGTAGATTTGTCTCATGGGCAGTGACTGAAGAGATTGATGGTTTAGTGGATGAAATAATTATTAGTGACACTGATCCGTGGGTTGAGAAGGCGACGGTTAATATTTTAAGAGATGAAATGAATTCAAATATTATTGCCGCAGGATCTGATGATAAGACAGCTTCTTCTAATTGTGAAAATAGTATTATAACTTCCACAGTCCCCTATGTAGTTAATAAAATAGTTAAGAGGATAAATGGGGTTGTTACTTTGATATAGTATTAGTTATTTTTTGAATATTTAATTTTTTTAGATGAATTAGTAGGGATAGATAAATATTCAATCATCCAGCAAATTTGTCCAAGGCTCTAAAATTACGGCGGGACAATAGCTATTTTCAGGACATTCTCCACAGTTCCTGGGTTTACGGTAACAGCCGGCATTATTTAGAAAACCATAGATGGTGTTCAAGTTATCATTGGTTAAATAGTCAATCAATAAATTGCAGCCAGGATGGTAACCGGAATAATCAACGTTCTTAAGACCTAATTCGTGGCAATCTTCCACAAGCTTCTGCATATAGGCTCGACTAGGGGTGGGATAGTAATAGAGCATGAAATGAGGTCTGAATCCCACCAGCCGGTAATGTATGGACGGATATATTTCTTTAATAAATCGAGCGATTTCATGGATTTCTTTAAAGTTTATCCCGGGAATGACTACAGTACGGAATACCCTAATCTTTTCCGAATGCTTCCTGGCCAGCCACTCTGCATTCTCCAGCACAGGCTCAGAAGGCGCACCGGTAAGGGCCTGATGTAATTCACTATTAAAGGCTTTTATTTCGAAGTTAAGATATGATGAAATTTTATAAGTCTTTTCATCGTCTTTCTGGTAGAAAAGCCGTTAGTGGCCAGGCCAACATCCATTTGAGGCTGCTGCCGACTAAGGAGATTCACCACTTCTTCCAAGTAAGGAGTATGAATAGAAGGTTCTCCGCCGGTGAAATTGAGCTTATTTACGCCATTAATTTGGGCAAATGGAGTTTCAATTGCTTCTAAAGTTTCCTCAGCTAATAAATCAGGTTCTACATATCCTCGATATCTCCAGCCTGAGTCAGGATACTGGGAGATACGATAAGCATTACAGTAGGCACAGACAAATGAACATCCTAATAGTGTGACTGAATAACTCTTCAAAACCCGTGTAAAGTTTGTATATGCTATCTCAGGTAATCCAACCCGACAGACTCCTTTCTCTCCTGCAAGACGATTTACTCCACACTTCCAGGAGCATAGTTTACATTTTTTTAATTCTTTAAGATATCTTAAATTCATTTAAAATCCACATTAGCCAAATTTATTTTGGTGAAATGAATCTTGCTAATCGCTTATAAGGCTTTATAATAGTATAAATAGGCTAAAATTATTTATTATATCTAAATTTGGAATTATTTGGTATTTTTGCATTCTAATTTTTAAGTCAACTTTGATTAGTTAAGTTTTTATAGAAATAAATTATATTTTTTAATATAAATAGTTTGTTTAGTAATACTTATGATTAAAAATTCCCCGAATATGTATTATCCTGCGTTTACAGGAGGGATTTCCATCAGCTATTATGGGGCAAAAGAACTGCAGAAACAGGATTTATTCCGTTATAATGTACAAAGATTCCTTTTTAGCCTGATCGACGATGAATTTGGCTATGGATATATTGCAGATTATCATCAGGATATTATTGATATGGAATCCTATTATATCATACCAGATAAAAATAATTTCTACGTGGCCATTGATCATAAAACCAATAAGATCATAGGTAGTATTGGGATAAGAGCTTATGATAGGGATTTTATAAATTTTAAAGATGTTTACAATCCGAAAACTACAGCCAGTATCTGGAGAGTTTTTGTAGATAGGCCCTGGCGTAGAAATGGAGTTGCTTCAGCACTGGTAAAATTAGGAGAAGAATTTTGTCAAGAAAAAGAATATGAAAAAATATACCTTCACACTCAAAAAACAGTGGAAGGATCACTTGATTTCTGGCTATCAAAGGGATATAGAATAGTCGAAGATACAAATAATAATTATAAAACGGTGCATATGGAGAAAAAGTTGTGATAAATATTTATTAAAAATTTTAATCTTTATTTTGGGTTTTCAATAAAAATCTCCAAGGTACCATCTATATTTACCAAAGTTTTAACCTTTAAAACTTCATCATCAATGTAGAGGAGGGTATTAATGGTTTTAGTCGTGTGAAAACTCTGTAAATTGATGTTCTTTTTTCCTTTAATTTTATGTTCTTTTATTTTTTCAGGTGACTTAGGAGACATTACTAACCACATTTTGACTATTTAATTTTTAAAGGATGAAAAATGAAAAATATAAAAGGAATTTGGTATATTATCCCCCTACCATGATCAACTTTCCAGTTGTCGGATCTTTGTAAACGGTACCCATCTCTACATATCCTTCACCTGATCCAGAAGAAGTATCTGGTGTGTCATTTAATTCTTTACCCATTTTGATTTCAGCTGCTTTTTTCATGGCTTCCATGGTTTCTTTTTTTTCCTCTGGACTGGAATCTGAGAATAACACATTTTGCATGTTCCAAGATACAACTAGAAAAATAAGAAATCCCACAGATAATACGAGCATGGCGTCTACCAGGTTGGCTGATCCGGCCATAGGATCCTCATCATGATCTAACAGCAAACGCCGTTTTCGTCTTAGCATTATCTAAAACCTCCAATACAGATTCTGCCAGTGTATCCAGTGTTGATAAATTATCTTCATACCATCTTCTCCTCACTTTGGATATAACATAAGCCACTCCTCCAGCAGCCAGACCAACTACAGTGGTGTCGAAAGCTATGATTATTGCCTGAGCAAGTGCGTTAATATCTCCAGCACCAAGAGCAGCTAAACCAGGCCCCATAGGAATTAAAGTTCCCATCAAACCAAGAGTTGGGCCTAATCTGGTCACTATATCTGTTTTTTCAAGACTTTTAGCTGCTTTTAACTCTTCACCTTCAATCAACTTCCGGGCTAAAGCTTCCCTTGATTTAGGACCTATATTTGGTGTGGATGCTATTTTAATAAGGACTTCTTTGCTACTTTTTGGCAGATCACTTTTGTTTACTTTTTCAATTATTTTATCTGGTGTGCCTGGATTGGATATACCTTTAATGATCTCTCCCGTTTTATCAGCGTCAAACCTTATTCTGCTAGAATGTTCTGAAATTAACCCTCCGAAGCTGACTATGGCATACACCATAAATGCCAATAGACCAACAATCACGGGTATAAGAAGACTTTGAGATATAACATGTAAAACTGAACCTAACATTTCACTTCCGGGAATTGCTACCATTGATATCACCTGTATTTTTTCATTGTAAAAGTTCACTAGTTTTCTTATTTATGTAAAATCCAAAGACTAATAGAAAAGCAACCCCTAATAATGCATATATTATAGTTTCAATTGAGGGTAATGTCATTGGACTCATTTTACTGGATAATACTGTGGCTATGTTGGGAATTACGATGGCTGACGCTAAGAAGTAAAAACCCATGAACAACATGAAATTTCCCAGAACCACGGGGAATGGTTTCTTAAGGAATCTGGTTATGCTGTTTGAAAGTAAATAAAAAACTCCAATCATTACTGCTAAAAAAACTGCAGAATATTGGCCAATAACGAATGAAGAAGCCCCAATTACTGGTGACATGAGTATTATAACTGCAAGAACAGCCCCGAAACAACAAGGACAGGGTGCGATCATAGCCATACAAGTGGCTGTAGATTGATTTTTACGATGAATTTTCCATTCTTTAACAGTATGGAATCCTGCATAAAGAATAACAGCAGCCATTAAAAGGAATATGACCGAATTATATTCATACATCAATTTGTACATGAAGTCAGTATATTCTGATGCTATTCTTGTTAGGATTAATATCCCTAAACCGTAGCCTACAGCAATTCCAGCTGCAACTTTTTTGGATAGATTGGCAAATCCCATTGCCATGCCTATTTTAAATGCAAAGAATAAAATCGCTGAAAGTATTCCCATTTGCCATAATATTTCCCACATAATAATCACTTTAATTTAAAAATTCCAGATATATAATAATTTCTATTTAATTAGTATTATTACTTTTTCTCCTTTTTAAGTTCAATAAGTAATACTTAGCATGTAGTAATACTTTATAATCAACATCCAGTCTAAATTTATTACTTATTTTTCTTTTTAGCTATTCAACTTACGAAAATAAAAAAATAAAAAAATAAAAAACGTTTTTTTATTTCACCTTGTAATAGTACCCAGCACCAAATAGGCCAATGAGAAGTAAAACTCCTAATATGGCATATATGGGCATTTGAGAAGACGTTGAAGATTCTTGGGAATCACCTATGGTTACTTCATGTGTAGAAGCACTGTTACCCTTCTCATCGCCATTGGAAGAGCTAATATCAGTAGCGGCTGATGCGGTTTCACCAGGAGAATTTACATCATTAGAATCTCCTGGATTAGAAGATGGATCGTTTGATGTACTCCCAACTTTTAAACCCATACTGGTTGCGCTGTTCATGGTATTTGCAAATTGTTGCAACATAACAGAATTCAGTGAAGACGACTGAATAACCCATTGATTGAAAACCAGGTTTCCACAGGTATGGTGACAACAACTAACTCCATATTGAACCGTTGTTTCGATATAGGCATTTGCCAATTCAGTTAGCATCTGTGACGATGGTTGCCACATATCTCTCCTCGCCGCTTCAATAGCCCATCCTAACATGCTTCCCATAGCGTATCCCTGATAATCACTAGATAATCCGTTGCTACTGATATCCAATAAATTCTGTGATACCTGAGTCCACATCTGGTTGGAGACAGAACCAGTGGTTGATGACATTCCAAATAGATTTTCATACCGTTCAGCGTATTCTATCCAGCCACTAGGTGTGTTTAAAAGCGAATCTCTGTAGGTTGGATTTAATAGTTGGGATCTAATCTCTAATTCGATCTCTTCTCGCACATCTCTTATTTTAATATCATTTTGGTTCCGGATGTCTGCAAGTAAACCATCAGGATTTCCACCCAGATTTTGGGATGCTAGTAACATACCACCATACCAATCATAGTAGTCATCAGAGTCCAGTAATCTCCAGGTACTATCGATATTCTGGGTGATGATGTCAGATGTCTTTAACAGATACTGGAATGTGTCCTGATTCTGCTGGATGGTGACACCATCATTTGTGGATCTCCAGGCAAAAGAGACTCTGGAAAGATATACACTGGCCAGGTCATCACTGGTCTCCCATTTACTGGTGTTTGGCACCAGATCAGAGATTCCAGTACCTTCCAGTACCAGACCATCCAATCCAAAAATACGGTCTAAGGATGAATTTTCAGCAAGGTGCTTTATTAGATAGTTCTCATCTGATGTTTCATTTGCTTGGGAAACTAACAAAATTGCATTATTCATTAGATTGATCCATATCTCGTTACCGATGACGGCAGTAGTGAATACATCTATACGTGGTCTTTGCATGGTAACACCATCAATATTTATGGTCAGATCTTCCAATGGAATTAATGTAGATTTGGGATTAACATCACCATTACTTTCCCATACTAATTGAACACCTAATAGATACATAAACTCTGCTATGGCTATGCCGTCAGTTCTGAGCAATTCAGTACCCCACATCACCATTCCAATTGTTTCCGGGAATTCGCCATGTTCCTGGTAGTATTTAATTAGCATTTCATCAACCAGGGCTTTAGCAGTCTTCCATGCGGCTTTGGTGGGCATTTTATCCGGGTCTGAAGAATAGAAGTTCATACCGGTAGGTAGTACATCTGCATAAGAGGGATCTGCTCCCAAACTTGAACTAACAAAACCACCACTAAGAGCATCTAAGAGATTCTCCCATTCATAATTACTTCTGATGTTAGCAATGACTTCCTGGCAGTATTCCAGGTCACTTAGTAGATCTGGGTCTGTAACTCCTAAATTTGATGGATCAGCTCCATCTGCAATTTGTTTTATGTAATCTCTTATTGCGCTGTTTATTTCTTCAATTTCATTTTCATATTGAATATCTTCTCGTATATCATAGTAATCCACTGATATCTCTGGATATAGCACGTTTTTCATATGGTTGTTGATGTAGGTCATGGAAGAGGATATGGTGAATACTTCCTCTACCAGTTCATCTCCTGTGAGTATCTTACCAAGTGTATGCAGACCGAGAGGGATCACGTCGTTTTGAATTTCATTTAATTTTAAATGAAGTTCTTCCATCCAATCATCGAATGTTTGTTCTTCTTTCTGACTTTCAAATCCCAGTTCCTCTGCTTTTGCTGTGATTTCATCTTCCAGTGCGGGTAATATCTGATTGTTACCTACAGTTAGAGCGTTTTGGTACTGATTGATTAACTCGTGGATTAAAACCAGATCCCCGTAAAGACCAGAACTAACCATTGCAGGAGTCATATGATCGATTATTAGTGCATCTGCTCTGTTTTTAGCCACCATACCTTCTCCGGGATTGGAGACGATATAAGGGTTGATGTTGGGTATGTTGGTAAGTTGGAAAGTCCAATCATCTTCCTGAAGACCAACAGTTCTACCTGGCAGGAATTCCAGTGTCCCATGGGTTCCCATGTGTATCATGGCATTGGCACCGAAAACATCCTCTAACCAGTTGTAAAATGCGATGTACTGATGAGTAGGGGGTAGGTAGGGATCATGGTAATCTTTTACTTCTTCCCAACCTCTACTGGGTTGCACTGTGATGAATACATTACCTAACAATATGCCGGGAATTACCAGATATTCATCATAAACCATGATATCGCCAAGGGCTGAACCCCATAATGCAATAACTTCCTGTTGTAGTGGTCCTGGTAACTCATTGAACCAATTTCTATAGGTATCAGAATTCACCAATTGTCCATTGATCTGTATGGTTTCCAGGTTATTCTCGATGTACTGTTCCAGAAGATTCTGTGCCCAGCTTCCTTTGTTACCGAATTCCGCTACTAAGGTGTATAATTCATCTACTGTGGGAATTTCATCGGTTCCTAAATAATAGCCTGCTTCTTCCAATTTAACCAGGAGATCATGTACGCTCTGGAAAACATCTAGATATGATGCTCCCATTTCGGCCTTTCCTGGTGGGTAGTTGTAGAGGATTATGGCTATTTTCTTATCTTCATTGGGTAATTCCTTGAGTTTTGCCCAACTGTTGGTTAAAGTTACTAACTTCTCTACACCGGGTTCTAGGGGATGCTCCACTCCATTTTCATCAGTGTAAGATAAAACTATCGGACTGAATACACCTTCAAAGTAGGGATAAGTTACTGCATAAGTCCATTCTGACTGAGCACCAAGTTCACTGGTTAAACTGTTTGCATCGTATAATTGGATGGCTTTGATGATCTCCAGATCGATATTTTCCAGTTCAGTTAGAGCACCATCTCCTGTGGCTAGATCATTGTAATCGAGTGACCAGGAGTATAGTGAAGTTACTGCAGATACATTCCTTTCTAATGGGCCATTACCATTGATTCCAACCACTAATTCTTCCAACAGACTGGCTGCAGAGGGTGTGGTTTCACTCTGGAACAGGTTTAAAACTGCCCTACCTTGACTTTCATATTCTCTGATCAATGCATTGATGGTTTCCCCGCCGGCGGTGTAACTGACGATTACTATGAAAGAACCAGTTATATCTGATTTTTTGGTGTTATACCAGTTTTCAAATGTCTGGTATATGGTGTTACGTGATGTAGCTGACCAGTTACTGTAATTTTCATCCATCCATTTTAAACTATAATATGGGGATGTATATCCTGGATTGGATTCTATCCATGTTTTTATTTGATTCTGGGTGGGTACTGCGGATATTGTTTCGGTTGGATAATCAGGATGGTATATTCCCCAACTGGGTGTGGCCATTATAGGACTTTTACCATTTTGAGCTGGATTGTTAGTTGTTTCTCCTAGTAAATAATGGATGTATTCTATCATATAATTTAAATTGGTTTCTAGAGCTGTTCCAGTAGCTAAGTAGTAGTAGGAACCCAGGTAAGTGTTTTCCAGTGTGTTTTCAGTATCACTGACGTCATGACCTCTTAGTAGATGTAATCCATCTCCACCATAAACATCGGTATCTGTGTCACAGGGGTATCCGAATGTGCTGGAGATCATGTAGTTGGTGTTGGCGGGGCTTTTCAGTAATTCATCATACCAGGTGTCTCCCCATCCTGAACCGGGCATGGCCATGTATATAAAGGCGAAATTTACATACTGCAATATCCAATCATTGTCTGAAGTTCCATACCAGATGTCAATGTGTATTAATCTTTTATTATCTAAATTATCAATAGCTGTCGCCAGTTCGGGATTTGAACACAATATGGCGATATCTGGCATGAAAGTATGGTTCACTTGTGCTTCTGCTATTGTTGAATCAGTGGGAATGGTTGGTATTACATTCTCCATGTAAGTTTTGTAGGTAGAGTATGCTATTTCCACATTAAAGCTTGTTAAGGTGGATATTAAACTAATATCATATTTTCCATCTACACCGGTGATTGCGGAGGTTATAATTGAATCATTAGAAGGGTCTTTAATGGTGATTTTGGCTCCTTCTACTGGTTTAGCAGTATCCATGACTAGATATGTTCCTGTAATTTCGTCATATATCTCTGTTACCATTCCATAAATTCTTGGATCAGTTTCATTTGTTTTGTTTTTAATTTCTTCATTATATGTTATCTGAGAACTAGTATCGTTGGTTAAAATATCTGTCATTGGTGTTTCATTAGCTGATACTGAGTTACAGAGAGTAAAAATGAAGATAATTGTCATAACTAGTAATATTAGTTGTTCTTTCATTTTTTCACCTCCTTTTTTTATATTTAAAGTAAAATTCAATTTTACCTTAAATTTATTAAAGTAACTTTGAATATATATTTTTCCATTTTAATTGAAATAAAGTCAAGTAAACTTTAATTTTATATAGTAGAAAAATTAAGAAAAATATTGCAGCACCAAAAAATGCATCACTCCCATATAGTAAACCTCCTTATTAAAAGGGTGATGCAAGGGATCTGTGAAGATCCCTTATTTCCTCCATAAAAAAACAATTAACTAATAAAACATTCCCATTAATAATATAGGGCACATATAACACTAAAATTTTAATTTAAAGATATATAAAAACTCAATTATTAAATTTTACTATTTAAAAAAATAAAATAAAAAAAAGGAATATTTAGTATTTCAGATCATTCATTGTGTTTGTTTCTTACCTCTGAAGTATCCCAGACCTACTAAACAGACTAGAACGATTACTCCTATGGTCGCTGCGATTGGCATACCAGTGTTTTGAGATGAGCTCTGATTTGCTTCACTTATCTCATATGCTTTTCCCTGTTGTCCTGCTCCTGTAGAAGTTGATGCTGCAGATACTTGTTCTCCAGGATTTGTGCCTTCACTGGAACTTCCCTGACCAGATGATCCTCCTGATTCTCCGGATTGCCCATCATTCGTGTTAGAAGAAGATGCGAATCCTGGGTTTCCAGTGGCAGCGTAAAGCTGGGAGTTTAACTGAGCCAGCATATCTGGGTTGATGTATTGGGTGGCCCATTTCATCATGGCTATGTTACCACAGCTACAGTCACAGCAGGCAACACCGTTTTTAATCACAGCTTGAGCCCAAGTCTGAGCAACGAGCTGTAAAGTAGCCTGATCCGTAGTCCAGTAACCTTCATAGGCAGCTGTAAGCATAGTCCCGGTCATACTGATCAATGCATATGCATTGTTGCCACTATTGAGGAAATCAGTAACCCCTAAATTATAGCTATCTTTAAGATAAACATCAACCACTTTGTCCCACATCCAATTCTGCACAGAATCAGGACGGGTCATCTGCCAGCCAATTAGGTTGCTAGTGAATTTAGACATGTAACGGGCTCCACCATATCCACTATTCATCATTCCCTGAATCCAATCCGGGTTGAAGTCACGAGTGGTTAATTCCCGGTTCATGTACTGTTCTAAGGATATGGAGTTAGGATTAGCTCTATTGGCATAGTCTAATACATTGATATTAGGAGCCTGGCCATTTACATATTCGATGGCCATGGATAGGCCTCCCCAGTAGTCGAAGAAGTCATCGTTGTCCAGGACTCCGTATAGGTTGGTGTTTCTGCTGGTGAAGACAGTACCAATACCGCTTAAAGCATGGCTGAAAACTATTGGATTAGATGTTCCCCAGTTGTTGTGACTGTACATGTTTCCCATACGGTTTATGTAGAACTCTCCCAGTTCCATCCTATCCTGCCAGGTCCAGCTTTCAGAGACTGCCTTGGAGATTCCCGCACCATAATCGCCTTCAGGGGGTGCGAAGATCCTAGTTATGGCCATTTCCCCAGCAACCTCTGGTGTCATGTTCAGGGACATGTAGTATTCGAAGTCTTCTACCCAATGCAGAGCTACGAAGTTATCGCTGAGGGATTCGTAACCAGCACCATAATACCCGATACCCTTCATTATAGGGTCCAGTGCAGTGTTCAACCGACTACCATATTTGGCTTTCAGGCTGGTATTATTTATTATAGTGTAATATGATCGGGCCAGGGCGACTCTGAATGCATTGTCCAGTAGTTGGGCCTGTCTGCTGTATAAATCTCTGAAAAGACCGCTGGTAATTATGGTTACATCTATCCTTTTTTTAGCCCATCCATCAGGCCGTACCAGGTCATCTAATTCAACGTAAATAGGCATTTCTTTGAGTTTCTGTCCATTAATTCCTGCACTGGGTGAATCAGACCAGTCTGGTTTCATTCCCAGGAGATATAAAACCACGGATACTAGTGAACCGTCATCTCTGGCTGTTTCAACGCACCAAATCCCCATGGCTATTTTTTCGGTATCATCGGTGATATCTGCTAAGGCAAGTAATGTAAGTACTTTTGCGTATTCATAGGCCTGTTTGGTGGGTATCTCAGCAGCTTGGTCATCGAAGAAGTTAGTCCCTGTTGGGAGAACATCCGGATTAGCCACGGGATCTCCACCGGCGCCAGGTATAATGTATCCACCATTAAGAGCGTTAAGTAAGCTGGATACCTCATTTTCCACACTCTGATCAATGGCTGAAATATAATATTCAGCCATTTGAAGGGTGTATTTAAGCTTTGTACTGGGGTTAGAAGTAAGAGTATTTGCTATTGTGTCTACATCCCAGTATATAAGAGATTTAACTACATCGACACATTTTTCCTGTACCTTTTGCTTTTCCAGCACAGTCAAATTAGCAAATGATTTTCCGTACATAATCTGTGATATTTCATCATGTAGGGTGGTGCTTTCTGTGGAATTAGCCACTTTAAATTCCACTGAGAGTATGGAGGTAACCAACAGGGCAACCTCATCATCACTCCATTTCTGTCCAATGGCATGCAGACCATAGGGATAAAGAGTAATTTGAATACCCTCCAGATAATCTTCCAATGCTGCCATTAGTTCATCATCACTGAGGGTGGTGATATCCACTCCCAGATCATAATGGTTTGTGTTGATGATGGATTTCACTTGGCTTATGATCTGTGTTTTCTGGGTACTGGTTGCACCGTCATAATCATCAGTCAGGGTGGCTAGAGTTCCCAGATCTCCATAAAGGCTGGTGAATGTCATTGGGGGAGTTAAATGGGTTATTATAACTGCATATCCTCTTCTTTTTGCCTGTTCACCTTCAGCCAGTCCATCTACGATGTAGTAATATATTTGGGGTACAGTTCCCACCATTACGCTGGGTAAATCGTTAGGGGATAGTACTAATTCTTTTCCAGGTAACCATTCATGGGTGGCGTGTCTTCCCATGTATACCATGGCATCTGTTCCCTGCTCCTGCAGATAGGCGAAGTATGCCAGGTATTGGTGTGGTGGGGCCACTGCGCTGCTATGGTATAATTTGCTGATGTCTCCTTCCCATCCTCTCTGTGGTTCTGGGCCGATGAAGATATTCCCGAACTTCAATCCCGGTATCACGAAGTATTGAACACCATTTTTGGTGACGACCATTATATCTCCAGGAGCTTCTCCCCATCCGTTCATTCCACTTATATTAAGGGCAAAGAATTGTTGTTTGTAGTTTAGATAGGTGTTATAATCGGTAGTACTATGGGAAACGATATAATTCTTTAAAGTGGCTACAATATTATCCAGTATGGGCTTCGCCACATTATATTTATTATCAGGGACCAGTGCTATAACCCCAGAATACCAGGTATCGATCCTTAAAGCCATTTCAGAAGTATAATTAAGTTCTACGGCTTTTTTACATAGCTCACCTATATAGGCTATTGGTCCTTCTATTACCTGTACTTGGGTCATTTCATCAAGCCCTGAGAACCATTCCAGGTAATCGCTCACGGGATAGAGTATAACATTGGGGTTGTCCGCTAGTTTTTGCAGTTCACCTGGAGCCCAGCTGGCAACGTTTATTCCTAGGGTGATCATAAGTTCTTCCAGAGCATCTGGATTGGCTGGTATATTTTCTACATTATATCCCTCATTTTTAAGAATAATTAGCAGATTATAGATGCTGGTTATGGTGTCCAGATAACTGGATCCAATGTTTTGTTTTCCTGGAGGGTAATTGTAATATATTAGGGATATTAATTTTTCTGAGTTATCCATGTACTGTAATCTAACCCAGGATGCCACTCTTTTTGTCATGTATTCAATGTTTTCTTCCTGAGGGTCGTATCCCAATATTTCCGCACCTGTGTTTGGATCGATATCTGTTGATTTTCCACCTACAAAGCTGTATTCAATTATTCCCTGGGCTTCCAGTATGGCAATATGCCACCATTTACTTCCATCATCAGTGGGAAGTCCTGTACTTTGTAATTCCCATTGTTCATTGGTTATAACATCTGAATGGATAGCTCTTACCACAGGCACGTTTAATTTACTTAAAAACGTTACCACTTCATCAAAAGAACCCCCTCCCAGTCCATATGCTGGCATTTCCACGATTGAATCGACGTATATTTCATAATTTGATGGATTGGCTATGAAACTTGCATAGTCCGGGGCACTGGTGAAGGCTTTAACCATAATGTCCAGTTGGGCTGTAGTAGCTCCATAAGCTGTAACTGGTATGACGTTTAACCCCTGTGCTTCCAGGGATTCTATTATGGAGTAATAAGTTTGTAGCATCTGTGAGTCAACATATTTGGTACTTTCAATTAAACCCACAGTACCTTGGTTGTTATTTTTAAAGTAGGTTGTCTTATACTCTTCTAGGGTGTACCATCTATATCTGTAGATACCGGATTCTTGTTTGGCATATGTAGGCTCTTCGTATGCAATTACCATTCCTACCAGGTTGAGTGTCCATAGTACCTGATTTTTCAGGTTATCTGGGTCATTTATTTTTTTGTAAAGTGTTGCTATATTATAGAGTTCTGGATAGTTAGTTGTTTCAAGGTATTCTGTAACATCTGTATAACTATTATCTCCCGTTGTGTTTTGATAGTAATCCATTAACTGTGCATCGGTGTAATTTTGTAGTATTTTAACTCCATTTATAGTGGAGTATCTCATTAGTGATATAGATGAACTGGTGGTGGAGACTGGAGGTTCCAGTATAATAAAAACACCATTTTGTTTGTTCGCTACTTCAGGATATTTGCTTAGAACGTTGGAAAGAAGAATTGCGTTATTGGTGGATATCCATTCCCCGATGAAAATATCACAATTATCCAAATATACGCGTAGTTCATCTTCAGTCATAGCATCCACCTGGGATGGATTTCGCAGTTGTATCTTAACCGTTCCTCCCAGTTCACTTATTATTTGCTGGGCTGCCATATTCATTACATTGGTTCCAGTTACGTCGCTTATGATGAAGATATTTATTATACCATCTTCATCCATGATGATATACTTATTTAACTGGTTATTATTCTCATCCGACTCAGCTACCTGGGAAGAAGTGTCCACTACTAATTTTAGGGTGTGAGTACCATTTGAAGTAGGTTTCCAGTTAAATATTACTGTGGAAATATTTCCTACCAGTAAACCAGCCACGGTTTTACTATCTATTAAAGTGGAACCATCGAATAGTTTCACTATAAAAGTACCAGCATCAGCCAATCCGCTGTTGGTAATGGTGGCTGTAAGCTGATAAGTCTGGTTCACTAGTGGGTTGTTGGGGACTGTTAAATTAGTGGCAACCAGGTCTGGTTTTCTTATATCCACCGATGTTGTTTTACTTAATTCGTTGTTGGTTTCATCTGACTCATTTACCTGGCTTAGGGTATCGATAACAACTTTTAGAATATGTGAACCGGTGGTGCTGGGTGTCCAGTTGAAGTTGAGATTACGCGCGGTAGCGGCGCTTAAGCTACCAATAACCTGACTTCCCACTTCCAGATTATTATCGTATAGTTTAACTGCAAATGCGCCGGCATTGTTAAGCCCTGCATTGTTAATTGTAACTCCCAAATTATAGCTCTGATTAACAACTGGTGCATCCGGAGTATTCAGGTCGCTGATGAATAGATCTGGTCTGGTGTTAGCGGGTTCGGTGTATTTTACAGTTAAAAGTGCCATAACTATTTTATAGTAACTGGCTGTGTCTGTTCTTCCGTAGTTTAATGTGTTGTTTCCATAGCTGGTGAAACTATTTGTCACATTCCATGTGTCTGAGCCACTGTAACTTCCCTGAGGATTGTTGTTTGGTAGAACATTACCGTTGAATGTGTAGAGTCCGTCCGTGCTGGACATATGGATTACTTTCAAAATGGCATTGTTTATGGTGGATCCTGTTGGTAATGTGCTTTCAAAATTAGTGCTACCAATATAGTCCCCTGAATATTGGTAGGTGTCGGTATCATGGCCTAGATTCACCCAGTACCGGATTATATCGCTGTCTCCATCATCATATGCAATGACCAGGGTAATCAGTTTTATTCTACCATCATAGGATCCGCTGGTATCCACATTGACTATGTTATTTAGTTGTACTAGGCTGGTGACATCGTACCACATGAGGTAATCACTGGTCACTCGGTTGCAGTGGTCGTTTATTATTAGGGCTTGGGATGTTCCAGAACCCATGGGATAATTGTAGGTGCTGCTGTAATATTCATCGGATATCTGCTGTCCATTGAAGGTAATATCAACATATACGTCTCGAGCTTCCTGCATATTTCCTGAGTAAATTGCGGTATAAAGGGTGGCTGATACAACCTGTGCATTATCCGGGAATGATTGGAAATTATAAGTTACATTGGTTGGTGTTGCTGTGTTATTAAAACCATAGTATGTGTCTTCATAGAGTCCTCCGCTGACGGTTCCATTTAAAGTTGTGGTTAGGTTCTGACCTCCTACATAGGGATCTGCTGTTGCTGATCCACAAATAGTTAAAATCAGAGCAAATAATAGAACAAGACTTAAAATATATTTCTTTATATTTTTTTTCAAATGATCCACCTCTAATTATTACTTTTTTAATAAATATTATTGGTCTAATTTTTTCAATCCTTAAAATATAGTATATAAACATAATATTATTTAA
>JAJFTX010000197.1 GCA_021372715.1 Methanobacterium sp.
GATATTCATTTTTATTCGCCAATAAAATACTATATTCCATTATTGATAAATCTTTCGATTCTTAAGACCCTATTTTGATATATGGAAATTATTCAACTTTACTTTTATCAGAGAGATTTGAATAACAATCAATGTGTGAAATTAAACCCAAATAACCCCTGAATTTTCACACTAAATCAGACACCCCGTTTATATAATATTCTTTTTGGTTTATCATTATCAAAAATACCTTTCAAACCATCCAAATAAGCTTCTGTCGTAAAGTGTATCCTTTTAAATTTATTATCTCCAAATAAGACTATTCCTACTAAACTGTTTAAATAAAGCTTAATTATTGAAAAATATGAATAAATTTTATTTTTATGATACCTATTTTGAATCCAAACTCTATTTCTTATATCATAGTAGGAGATCCAAAGGTTGTTATAATTAATTTGCCCTCTTTTGATCTTTCTTTCATTGATATAAGCATCTTTATGTAAAATAATGCTACTACAGACGAGTAATATTTTGGTTTTCTCTCTTAAACGTATACAATATTCAATGTCATCATAATAAATAAACAATTCTTTTTTAGGGTATCCTATTTGTTCCACTATTTTTTTATTTATCATTAAACCAACAAAAGAAGCAAATTCTATTTCACTAATTTCTTTACTATATTCTTCTGGATTTAGAGGAATATTTAAAGGATGTACTAGTTTTGGATTGAAATATCCTCTTGTATTCCTATTGATTATGTCTTCTTCATTTTTTACTACACAAGCTAATGCATAAACTTCATTATTAAAATGTTTAACTAATTTTTCTAGAGCATCATTTCGAGGTTCGGAATCGTCATCCATTAACCATAACCAATTGTAACCCTTTTGGAATGCTCTTTTTATTCCTTCATAAAAACCTCCTGCACCTCCCTTATTTTCATACATTCTAACATTATGTATCTTAATTTCCTTTTCATTTATTAAATTTAGAATTTCGGAAGTTATTTCCAAATTTTCGTTTAAATTTTCTGGTGGCAATTCTTTAATATAACCATTATTAAACAATAATCTAGGAGTATCATCTATTGATGCATTATCTATTAAATAAATGGCATCTAATGGTGGGTCCTGCCTTTTTAAACCATCTAAACATTCTAATAGCAGTTCTTTTCTATTGTAGGTAACTACTATGGCACATACTGTTTCATTCATTAATAATTTTCTCCTTGAATACTTTTAAAGCACTTTCAATAACATTATCCATACTGTAATATCTATATTCAGCAAGTCTCCCAATAAATATAACATTTTCAACTGTTTGAGCTTCATTTTTATATTTTTCATAAATTTCGGAATTTTTGTCACGAGGGATTGGATAATAAGGTATATCTCCTTTCACGTTCTTATCATATTCGTGAGAATATTCTTTAGCAATGGATGTTTTATTGGTTTTAATAGGTTTAAAATGTTTAAATTCCGTAATTCTTGTGAAATCATTATTATTAGGGTAATTCACAGTTGCAACTTCTTGAAAATATTCCTTTTTAATAGTTTCAAATTTAAAACTTAGAGATCGATATGGTAATTTTCCATATTTATACTTGAAAAATTCATCTATTTCTCCAGTAAATATTATTTTTCCATCATATTTTTTATCAAAAAGTGATATTTCGCAGGGATTAATCTCCATAATCTCATTATAATCCGTATTTAACATTATTTTAATATTTGGGCTATCCAACATCTTTTCAAATAGTTTAGTATAACCCTCTTTAGGTATTCCCTGATATTTGTCTTGGAAATACCTGTTATCCTTAGAAATGTATACTGGCACTCTTCCAGTTACAGATGGATCAAGATCTTCCGGTTTAAATCCCCACTGTTTCATGGTATAATTTAAAAAAACCTTCTGATAAATAAAATCCGCTAAGAATTTAAGATCCTTATCCTGCGTTTTTTTAAGTTCTAAAATGGGGACTTTAACATCAAAACCAAAATGTTCAATTAATTGTTTTTCTAGCTGTTCAACAAGATTCTCAGGTAATAATTCATGTAATGTGTTCAAATTAAAAGGAATAGGTACTTTTTTACCGTCAATTAACCCTAAAACTTCATGTTGATACAAATTCCAATCCGTAAATTGAGATAAATAATCATAAATATGTTTTAGATCAGTACGGAATATGTGAGGGCCATATTTATGTACTTGGATCCCATTTTTATCAATATAATCATAACAATTGCCACCAATGTGATTCCTTTTTTCTAGTATTAAAACCTTTTTCCCTAAAATATTAGTTATTCTCTCAGCTAGCACGGATCCTGCAAGCCCCGCTCCAACAATTATATAATCAAACATTTTAAAAATCTCCCATTATTTTTATTCCTTTCTTTTGTAGATAAATAAACATTGTTATAGTAATAAAAATTTCAGTAGTTAAAAACGATATTGAAATTCCAACATCTGTGTATAATGGTGTTAGTAGAAGAGCCAATACAATGTTTATTATACTGCCCATAATAATTATTCTCGAAAATGCTTTTTTATAGTTGAGTGTAAGCATAGTTTGCACTCCAAACATGTTACTGAGGGCTACGATAAATGGTAGAAATGATAATATTCTTATTAAATTTATAGACTCATTATATTGTGTTCCAGCTAATAATGTTACCACTAACCCTGCAAATATGAATAATAATATGGAAAAAATAAGACTTATAATTCCAATAATCTTAGTAATCTTTTTTATAAATTCAATTCCATCTTCTTTTGATTTAATGATTAGTGAACTTATATGAGGATATATGGATTGTGAAATTGGAGTTTGTAAACCCATAACCATTCTAATTATTCGCTCTGCTACAGAGTAATAACCTACAATTATGTTACTTGCAAAAAATCCTAAAATAAAGGTATTTGAAATCGTGTATAAACTAACTGCGAATGTTGAAATGAAAATATGCCATCCTTCATATAACTGGTATTTAATGTCTGCACTTGAAGGAAGAGTAAATTTAATATTAAAATCCTTAAATATAATTCGTAGTGCAATAATTCCCATAATAATAGATCCAATAGAATTTATTAGAGGAACAAGGATAAAATCAGAGGATCCTTTAATAAATATAAAAATCGATACTGTAAAAATGATGCTAATGCCTATGTTTAATATACTAATATACTTCATTTTTTCCATTCCTTGGAAAAACCAGGATGGAAGTAGTAAATTTCCAATTACAAGACCAAAAGTGAAGAAATATAAAATCCAATTATTTCTAAATTTACTAAAACTGAAAACAATTATTGACATCAGTAGAAAGCTTATAACCAATAATAATAATTTGGTTATCATTACTTCACTAAATATTTTAGATATTTTTTTGGGATCTTCTTTATTTATGGAAATTTCTCTAGTGGCTGATAAATTAAATCCATAATCCGTGAATATCTGAAAATAACCTATGAATGCTCCAGAAAATGCTATTAAACCGTAATTATCTGGTCCTAAAACTCTAGTTAAATAAGGGAAAGTTATTAAAGGTAAGAGGTAACTTAAGCCCTGCAGACTAAATAATGATAGTATATTCTCTATTATTTTTTTGTAATCTTTATTATTAAGAATTCTCTTTGTCCAATCCATCATTAGGTAACTCCAATAAAAAGTAAATTTGCTATCATGCTATTGCCTATATCCCTGTCTTTTAATGAAATTTATTAGAGATTTGCTAATTTTATTTTTTATCTTTTTTCATGTTAAAGTTCAATTTGTGGGAGTTTTTTTCTTTGTATGTTTACTGTGGACTAATTGTCCCTGATAAAAAACATGGTTACCCATATGAAGTTCCATGTAATAGGAGATCCAATTTTCAGTCATCCAGTCACTACCACTTTTTGTTTTTAATAATACCCTCTACAATGGATTAACTAAATAGCTTTAATATTTTAATTTAATCTGATTAGGATTATATCCTGTTTTCTTTTTTATCAAACTAGCTCAACTGTTCCAGGATAACATCACTGAGATTGTCTGAGACTGTACTCCATCATCCCATTAATCTTCTGGATTTTGCGGTTGTCGCAGAGTACTAAGGGAATCTCGGCTGGTCGGAATCTTTCTGGGTTGAATTCAATTGTTAAATTTCCTGATCAGTCTGCACTTTAATACCCTTATCTTGGATGGTGTACTCCAGCTTGGTCTTCTAAGATCATCTGGTCCACCGGGTTTTATCAAACTTAACCCCAAATAGGGGATGATTATTCATTTCAGTTGGATTTTGGATTGTTTTACTTGCTTTGTTATCTCCATTGTCATTAACCGGTTCAATCCTTAAATATTACCTCTTGCTTTTTCCAGTCCTATGAGAATGTAGCTTTAGATGGAGTTGGTTTTCATTGATCCCTGGTTATGCACTTCATCACTGTAGCCCTGTCTGTCAGTAGTATGTATCCATGTATTTATATCTTTCACTAGGATCAGTCCCGGCAGATGTGAGGTTTCCAATAGTGATTCTATTTTTTTCACCACATTTCAGTTTTCATAATCTGATTGGTTATGATTGAGGTTACAAACATCATACTCCTCCCTGCACCTTCATGATTAAATGCTCGGGACACCACAGTATCCATGCCATAAGACAGATGATAATTCTGCATCAGGAAATCTCCAGAAATCTTGCTCACTGCATAGGGTGACATAGGGCGGAGGGGATTGGTTTCTTTTACTGGTATTCTGGAATTGATTCTGGTTCAGGGGAAATAGTTTACCCTCCTTAAGGGCACGCTGATAATGTGCCTCTGAGTAAATGACCATACCATTATCTCACTGGAATCAGCAAAGATGATTGTGTGTCCACATCCTTAACACGCACCGATTTCAGAGGTTGGAGTTCCTATTGTATTAATATTCTGGGTTTCCAGGGGATGGCGAAAAGAAAATTCTACACTGGGCTGGGCTGTCAAGTGGAAAATAAAGTCAGGCTGGGAAGCATCAAGAGCACTGGCTAGTGAGGTTATATCATTAATATCTCCTTCCAGCATTTTTAGTTTGTCTTCAATACCCTTATATGTTACGTTTTTCCCATTGCCACCATATATTCAGGCCTTAGAAATCCATGAACATCGGAACCATTATCTAAAAGTTTTTTGATAGATATGATCCTACAAACCCGTTTGCCCTGATTATGAGGACATTTTTTCCATTCCAGTTCATACAAACATCTTCCACAAATCCTTATACAAAAGTCAAATAATGATTTCAATTATTTTAGCTAATCTATTTTATTTTCCTTAATAGAATTAAACCCCACCAATGGAAATTACCTTTCTTTCAAAATAGCAAAAAATAATCATATTAACTGTATTGTCAGCGGGGGAAGCCCAATTGAAGATTATTCATTTAAAATGAAATTATTGAATTTATCTGAAAATGAAGATCCAAAATCTCATTTTACAAAGTCAATATTTACCATTACTTCAGAAGTATTAGGGAATATAACTTATTTAAATCCGGTTAATTTTAAAACAATGATCA
>JAJFTX010000202.1 GCA_021372715.1 Methanobacterium sp.
TTAAATATTTTCTTTAACAAGATATAGTTTGGGTCTTCTTTACTGTAGTTTAAGCAATGCTTCATTTATGTCACCAAACAAATATATGTAAGCATTAATTCTTAAATTTAACGGTTTAGAAGCCCATTGATTATTATAAAATAAAAATAAAGATGTATTTTTAGAAAGGGTTAGATCAATATTTGTTCTAATGTCTAAAAAAGACCCGAAAGGATTTCTTTTATACAAAAAAATCTAAGGGGCTAAATTATTATTTATTCCTTATGTGATACCCTAATAGAAATCTAAACACGCAGAAAATAGATATTAAATGCAATGATCGTTCCTAAACATGTTTAGATTTGTTTTAAAAAAACCTCGATACATCAAAAAATTATTCAACTACTTTCAAAATGGTATTAAATGGCTTGAAAAAGCACTTTAATTCCTATTAAAAAAAGCACATAAAAAAGATAAGAGATTTCAGATTTAAGAGGTAAAATTTATCATAACTAATTTGAATAGAGATTATTAATGGCAGGAATTAGTATCTCCAATTTTAAAAACAGCCTCCTGGGTCAGTACACAAGAAACTTAATTCAACTAATGCCCCGAAAGGTTGCCCTAGCCTTAACCTTGATGGTTATCATAAGCCTCAACGAGGCAGTTAGTCTGTTGATTCTCATTCCCCTCTTACAATTGGTGGGACTTGATGTTGCGCAGGGATCACTGGGACAACTTGCAGGATTTGTATCCTCTTTTTTCACAGCTATAGGGTTACAACCTACACTGATTATGGTCTTGGTTATTTATGTGCTGGTGATTAGTTTCAGTGCAGTTTTAACTCGATACCAAAACATTAAAACATCTGAAATTCAGTACCAGTTCGCCACCCACTTGCGCAAAGGGCTTTACAATGCCATTACAAATTCAAACTGGCTGTTTTTTTCAAGGATGAAATCCTCCAACTTCGCGCATGCACTAACTAATGAAATAGAAAGGATAAGCACAGGGACTGGTCAGTTTTTAACATTTTTAGCCACTATAATGATTTTAGTGGTGTACATAATTTTTGCACTTAAACTAGCTGGTCTTATTACTGGCATTATTTTTGGGGTGGGAGTGGCAATTATATTAGTTCTAAGGAGAAGAACTGGTCGTTCACGGTCCAGTGGTGAGGAAATTACCACCACCACCCGGGATCTCTATTATTCTATAATGCAACACCTTGATGGTATGAAAACCATAAAAAGCTTTGGAATGCAGGAAGAAAACATCAAAGTTTTCAAAGAACAATCCGACCAAGTTGCCCGCAATTATCTGGAATCTATAAAGAGTTATGCTGATGTGAGATTGTTGTTTGAGGTGGGAACCGTGGTGGTTCTTGCGGTCATGGTTTTCGTTCTTATTGAAGTGGTGAAGTTACCCACTGCTAGTCTCTTTTTGTTGATCTATCTATTTGTAAGGATGATACCTCAGTTTTCAACCATTCAAAGGGCTTACCAGTATTTCATAAACATGTTACCGGCCTTTGGTAATGTGATGGATCTGGAAGAGCAGTGCCTGGAAAATAGTGAGGCCACAGGATCTGAAGATGATGAAATAAAATCGAAACATGAGATTAACTTTAAAAATGTGAAATTTTCATATCGAGGCGAAGATCATTTCACAATAAAAAATTTAGACCTCAGGATACTTGCAGGTAAGACCACAGCCATTGCTGGACCATCAGGGGCGGGTAAAAGTACAGTGGCAGATCTGCTTATGGGACTCATAAAGCCCGATGAAGGTAAGATTACTGTTGACGGGATCCCTATCTCCGGCAGGTTCTTCACATCATGGAGAAACGAGATCGGCTACGTGGCCCAGGAGACATTTCTCTTCAATGAGAGTATCAGGTTTAATTTGATACTGGCCAGTCCAGATGCAGGGGAAGATGATCTGATTGAGGCCCTGAAACTGGCTGCAGCGTATGACTTTGTCTATAAACTTCCTGAAGGTCTGGACACGATAATAGGTGATCGTGGTGTTCGATTGTCTGGTGGGGAAAAACAGCGCCTGGCACTGGCACGGGCCCTTTTAAGAAAACCATCCCTTCTGATTATGGATGAAGCCACCAGTAATCTGGACTCAGAAAATGAGAAGAAGATTATAAAGGCCATTGAAGATCTTCATGGTGAAATAACTATTTTAATGATTGCCCATCGGATTTCTACCATAAAAAATGCAGATTACATTT
>JAJFTX010000204.1 GCA_021372715.1 Methanobacterium sp.
TTCCAGACGTCTTTAAATTCCAGGACGTTGTTGTTTTGATCATTCATTTCTAAGCGCCTCCACCACGTTTAATCGGGAAGCTCTCCAGGCAGGGTATAATCCTGCCAGTACACTTAATCCCGTGGCTCCTCCGATAACGCTTCCCAACAACCATATTGGCAACATGGCTGTAAGCTGTATATCTCCGATTTGTTGACCAAAGAAGATTATGGCTAATTCAAGTAGAATAGCTGCTACAACTAAACCCACTACAGCACCTAAAAAACCAATTAGAGCTGCTTCTAACAAAATACTTCCCAAAACCTCCCTATTTGTAAAACCTATCGCTTTTAATACTCCTATTTCTCTGGTTCTCTCAGTAACATTGACCAGCATGATGTTTATAATACTTATAACCCCTACTAGAAGGGCTATGCTTGCAATTCCACCTATGAAGAGGGTTAAACCGTTCATCATATCATCGATCTGTTTGGATAAATCTGATTTGGTAGATGCAGTGGTTCCTCTAACCGTACTTTCTATCTGATCTTTTACCACTTCCGGATCTCCACGGGTATTGGCAGTGATGGAAGAGGGTTTATTATTATTCATGGGTAAGGCTTTATCCACATCTATAATCACTACTCCCATTCCCATGGATCCTTCACTGAAAGTCCCGGTAACTGTCATTTCCTGGTCTTTAATGGTTATTTTACTCCCAATCTTATAACCATTGTCTTCCAATGATTTACTTACCACCACCCCCCTAGTTCCATTTATTTTTATTTGACTCCAATCACTGGTTCCTACGATGTAAATTTGTGTACCGTTAAATTCTGTAAAGAATTGTACATCTTCTTTGATGTTGTAAAGTTGAGACATATTTTTTATCTGGGCTACTGCTTCTGTTTCTAAAAAAGAACTGCCAGGACTAGCCATTATGGTCCCTCCACCTGTGCTGTTCATTATCATGACATCACCCATCATTTTGCCAGTTGATTCCTTCATATAAGAAGTCATGCCAGTAGTTAGACCTACCAGCACTACTAGTGCAGTTACTCCAATAACCACCCCTAACATAGTTAATATGCTTCTGAGCTTTCTTCTTCTTAGATTCTTAAATGATAAATTGTAAATTCCCAATTTTTTACCCTCCTCAAAGTTAAAATATTTTAGATATTTATTTAAATTTAAACATTAACTCACCAATACTTATGACGCTTATAATGTCTTTCTACGCTTTTTTAAACCCACTAATTCTAATGAAAGTCTTATCAACCCAGGTCTAGGACCGAAAACTACATCATCCCGCTCGAAAAGCTTAATGGAAATCCAGTAGGCAATTACACTCACAATAATAACAAATCCTAAAGGAATTAGAAACTGCCATATTGGTATGTTCTCTCCGGATAAGATTCTTATCACCATAGTTAATGGAGAAATATTAGATGATAAAGATTTATTTGATAAATATACCAGTGCAGGTACCATTAAAATTCCCACAGATAATACATAACCAAATGTTAAACCAATACCTGCTTCTTTATAATTTTTAGAATAAGCAGCGATTACCACAGTTATTCCTATCACGGGTATAGCGGTGATAAAAACAAGCATATATACTAATAATGGACTTATAATCTGAAAACCAGTCAATAAAAGAATTGACATCCATAAAGCCACCTGAATTGCTATTATCCCTACAACCGCCATGCTTTTTCCGATGATTATCTCTGTAGTAGACAGAGGCATGGCCATGAGTATTTCTCCTGTTTTTCTTTCCTTTTCACCTACCACACTATCTATCATCATATTACCAAACAGGAATAGTGGTAAAAATAACAAAATAGCAATCATAGCTTTGGTAATTATTTGTAGGGGAAGTGATTCACCAGTATTTTGCTGATTAACTGTTGGTGTGGTATTCTGTGGGGCTATGGAATCAACCCATGAATTAGAGATACTATCTCCCATTATTTTAGTTGTAGAATTGACTTCATCTTTAATAACGCTTCTTTTAGGATCACTAACATCCAGATAGAGTTGAATATTTATAGTGCCTATATTCCTTATTTTTTCTATTGAATCCTCTGGAACAAATACAAATCCAGTTGTTTGTCCTGCCTTTAATCGTTCGAGAGAATTATTATAACTATAATTTTTTACTTCGATGATTTCTGGATTGATATATTTGGAAAATAGATGTCCCTGATCATCTACATCTAAGGAAGCAAACCCGGAAAGAGAGGGTGTTATGGATATTCCTTTCTCTGATTCTATATTAGCTGCGAAAGTATTGAAGATGAATATCATTAAAAATAATACTGATATCTGTAAAAAAAATATGGTGAGAAACTTCTTACTTTTTAGGGTCTCCTTTAACTCCCATTTGGTGATGATAGAGAATCTCAATTTTATGACCTTTACACTTTTAATGATTATTTTAAGCAGATATTAGGTTTTAATAGAGTTTATAAAGACATCATCCAATGTTGGTTCCTTGGTATTGACAGAAAGGATTTTACCATGGAAAACATCTAATATGGATTTAATTTCGTCTTTTGAATTTAAAGATATGATATACTGATTCCCATCTGTATCCACCGCTTCCACTGTGGAGAATTCTTTGATTTTTAAAGCTGCCGGGGGATCAATACTTTCTAACTTCAAATTAAGTATTATTTCACCATGTATTTTTGATTTAAGATCTTCTGGAGTACCCATATCGATTATTTCACCCTGATTCATAATTGCAACCCTATCACAGAGTAAATCTGCCTCGTCCATGTAATGAGTGCACAGTATTATAGTTTTATCTCCTTTGAGTTTTCTTATGAATTCCCTGATGTTATTTGATGTTGCAGGATCAAGGCCCATGGTGGGCTCATCAAAGATTAAAATCTGGGGATCGTGAATCAATGCCCTTGCAATACCAATTCGCTGTCTTAATCCCTTAGAAAAAGTATTGATCCTATCTTCTGCTCGGCTGCTCATTCCCACCAATTCTAATAGTTCTTCAATTCTTCCATCAATCTCATTACTGGGAACGCCGTATAATTCTGCGAAATAATTTAAAAGATCCCGGGCTTTAAATCGTTCGTAAAGGTTAGGTTCTTCAGGTAAATATCCAATCATGGATTTAATCTTTATAGGTTCTTGATGGATACTATTTCCATCCACCAGTATATCACCAGAATCTGGTTTTAGAATGCAGCTGGTAATTCTAATGGCAGTGGTTTTACCTGCCCCGTTAGGCCCTATGATTCCTAAGAGTTCTCCCTTTTTTATTTCAAGGTTAAGATTATTTAAAGCTTTTATTTTACCAAATGACTTATAAAGAGAGTCCATTTTTATCATGAGGTTTTTTGAATACACATTTAATCTCCAAATTTAGATGTGGATATTTTATTTGTTGATTATTCATTATCAGATTATTGATGATTGTATCATAATTTCATATGAGAGTTATTTAGCTTTTGAAGATATTTTTTACACAATAAAACCTTTAATGATCCTATGTAATTCTTCTGCCCCTATAATATTCTGTTCTAAATTCCATTCTACTGGATGCATTATGAAAGGATATGACTGTTCACCACCAATACCCCCATGACTACCTATAAGCTCTTCAAATGCTGCTACCTCATTCTTCTCTGGATCGTAAAAACTGTTCACCAGGATATCTGGTGAAAATTTAAATTTATCCGTCCTTAACAGATGTTGAACTATATGGGGGCCGAAATTTGCCAGTGGATTCTCTCCTTCTACCTTACCATCCCTTAGATAATAAATTCCTTCCCCATTAATAGCTAATGGCCCATAATTAATGGAATTTACCATTATAAAACCTATACCCTCATGTTGGGCTATTCCCGGGATTAAATCGGGGTATAATTGGTTTATCTGTTCATAACTAAGACGTTCTTTCCACTGAGTCAGGTAAATTAACCCTAAATTTCCAGATGCAAGTACTATAACTTCAGCTTCTTCTTTAGATATTTTTTTAGGATGTTCTTTCACCTGATAATTTTTAATATGATCGGCTAGACTACCTCTTACTAAGCTTGATTCCTCAATAACCTTTAATGTATTATCTCTTAACTCAAGACTATTTTCTACTATATCATCTCTTTTATCCTTCAAATAACGTTTAGCATCAGTTCCTGGGTTGGTTATGGCCTGACCAAAGTGATCTTCATTGGATGAAAGTTCACTGTAGATGTTTGTCTCAGGAGGCATCAATCCCCTTACCAGATCTTCCAAAGTCCTTCCATATCTTTGTTTGAAGGTAGCTCCATTGGTCTGACCATGATCAGATTGCACCACCAGATGATAATTACGTTTAGCATAAGTTTTCGCCTGTTCTAATCTCTTAAATTGCTTGTCAATTCCTCTTAATGTATGAAATGCATCGGGATCCCGAGTTCCTGAATGATGAGCGACCTCATCATACCCCAAATACGTCACATAAATCACATCAAAATTTCCATTAATAATATCACCAATTAATGTGTAAGTGGTTATTTCGCGTAAAAAAACAGCCGCACCAGCACGAACAAATGGATAAACCAATCCACGTTTCATACGTGGTTTAATATTTCTTATGCTGTGAGTTATCTGAGATTTAAACTCTAAAAGTACCTCCCAGAGAAATAAAGCTATTATACGTCCGAAATTAGCTGGACTGGAGTAGAAATAGAACCATGTTTTGTTATAAAATTTTTTAAGATCTTTTAACCTGCTATAAGTGAAAATAACATCTTCAGCATCTCCTGAAAATAAATTAGAACGACTGGCTCCTCGGGAATATAAAAGTCCTTTTCCATTGGAAATTCTCTCCTCTATTATCTTCGCATCATTTAACCCAGTAGAAACCATAATTTTATTGTTATTAGATTTTTCCACCCATCTGAATGCAGGTAAGTTGTGATTATTTCCGTGCAGTATACCTGCCTGACTAGCTCCTGTCTGGCTGGATAGATCAGTCTCCCAGCCAGTTATTTTATGAGTTCCCTTATCCATCCAGCTTTTTAAGGTGGGCATATAACCCTCCTCTAATGCTTCTTTTACAATATTCTTTGCTAATCCATCTATTTCTAAAAATATTATTCCAGGTCTCCTATTATCCTCTTTTCCTTTATATTCTTTGATTTTATTTCTTAAAACTATACGATAAAAAGCAGCATCCTGATCAATAGTCAGAAGGGTGGATAATGTTGTATTTATCAGTGTCATAACTAAAGGTGTTAAAATTAAGGCAGGACCACCTATGGTTATGCCTGGTAGAAATTCGCTTATTATCCATATTAAAAATCCATTTAAAATTAGAGTTCCCACACCCACGGTAATGATCATGAATGGAAGAAATATACGTACTAATAACGGCCAAAAAAGCGCGTTTAAAATGCCCAGTAATGCAACAGCTACAAATGCGGTTTCCCAATCTTTAACATATAGGCCCATGGAGAAATGCTCCACTAACATGAATCCCAGAACACCACCTATCCATAAGATTAGAGTTCGACCAATCCAGAATGACCATGGCTTTTTTTCTGCTTTAAGTAATGTATTATCACTCATATTGGATCAAATTTAAACTATTACGCACTTTTCAAGGTAAATATGGTTATTTCTGGGTCGCAATTAATTCTCAACCAGAATATATTGGTCCCCAATCCTCTACTGGTGTACTGAACCATATCTTTGACCTTATATTTTCCATGGGGATATTTTATGAAATGAGGGCCTCTTACTATGGTGCCTAAACCTGGTATCACGAACTGTCCACCGTGAGAATGTCCAGAAATCTGAAGACTGAATCTTCCTGTGGTAGAACTTATATCCGCAAAATCTGGCTCATGTGCTAGAAGAATAGCCGGGTTTTCATCCGATAATTTTTCCATAACCAAGTCCAGACGATGTTTGTTCAACATCACACTATCCACCCCTGCTATGTGTAGTTGAGCATCCTTCCGTTTAATAGTGTAAACATCATTACTTACATCTACAATATCACAATCTCTAAGTATTTTCCTGATTTTATCTGCCCCCAACCAGTGATCATGATTACCCAGAATAGCTACTGAAATTTCTTTTGGTTTTAATTCCTTTAGAGAAGATTCCAAATCTTCAGCCACATCATCCAGTATATAAGATACGAAATCTCCAGTGATAGCTATCATATCTGGTTCTTGTTCATTAACCATATCCACTACCCCCTCCAAATGTTTAGGGGTTAACCACTGGCCCAACTGTATATCTGAAATATTGACTATGCGATAATCATCGAATAACTGATTCAAACCAGGTATATCAACTTCAACATATTCCAGCTGAAAGTCATCAGCATTAAATTCCGGTTTTAAATACTTATTACGTAAATCAGTCATGCTTCGTTGCATTTTAACCCTGAAACGCTTATATTTCAGCTGATCATCTTTCATGTAAGATAATATTACTTTATTAGCAGATAAATTTTTCATGTAAGATACTAAAATCATCAATAAAAGACTTATTATTATTTTCCAAAATATGAATATCTAATATAAGTAAGGTAAAAAATAATAAAAAAATATCAAAGAAAATCTGAAATTAATTTTACAAAAGAACACTAAATGAAATTAGCATAATGAGTAGAATAACATGTTTTTATCAGAACTAATTCCCCTACAGCAAGCTCTAAAAATAATCACTGATACCATTAAACCAACCCCACTCGAAAAAACAACTCTGGAAAATGCTTATAAAAGAGTTATTGGTGAAGATATATTTTCACAATTAGATTCCCCACCCTTTGACAGATCTGCTATGGATGGCTATGCCCTGAAGGCCCAGGATACCTTTGGATCTTCTCAACAGAATCCAGCTCACTTAACAGTTGTTGATCGAATAGGTGCTGGTCACACATCCCCTGCTATCATCCGAAATGGAGAAGCTGTTAAAATTGCCACTGGTGCTCCCATACCCCAAGGAGCGGATGCTGTGGTTATGGAAGAGTATACTCAAGAACAGGGAGATAACCTGAAAGTTGAATCTTCTTTAACACCAGGAGAGAATATTTCCTTTAAAGGAGAGGATATAAAGAAGGAAGAAGTGATTATAAATAAGGGCAGATACCTTCAACCCCAGGATATGGCCATTATAGCCTCTGGCGGATATAAAGAAGTGAATGTCCACCAAAAACCTCGTGTCGGCGTTTTAATCACAGGAAGTGAGTTAGTAATGCCCAGCCCAAATATTTCAGGTGCTGAAGTGATTAATTCCAATCATTACACCATAAAGGCCCTGGTTGAGAGTTCTATGGCTATCCCTACACTTAGTCATGTAGAAGACCATGCTGAAAAGGTTAAAAATAAATTTGAAAGTATATTAAAATCACATGATGCATTGATCACTACCGGTGGTACGGCGATCAGCAAGGGAGATGTGGTGGTTGAAGTTTCTGAGGAATTAGGCGAATTAATGTTTCATGGTGTCGCCATGAGACCAGGAAAGCCTTTTGCGTTTGCCATAGTACATGATAAGCCTGTTTTCATGCTTTCCGGTTATCCTGTCGCAGCAATGGTACAGTTCGATGTACTGGTTAGAGAAAATTTACTCAAGTTGCAGAACCTCCATAGACCTCCTGTTCTTACTAGAAAAATCGCAACCCGTAAAATCCCTTCAACACTGGGCAGAACGGATTATATTCGGGCGAAAACAGATGGAGTGAATGTAACCCCTTTAAATATAAAAGGATCAACTATGATTCATTCTATGGTTAGTTCTAATTGTTATATTGTAATAGAAGAAAACTTGGAAGGTGTTGCTGCAGGGGAGAATTGTGATGTTCTACTATACGATTCCATGCTAGTTTAAATATTATGAAAAATTAAAAGATTAAAATCAACAATATCAAAACATCAAAATAAAATTAATTTACGTAGAATTCTCCGGAAATGATTTTAAACTATCATATAGCCTATTAAATTATTTACAATCTATATTTGAATTTATATAATCAACAGGTGATTTTTTTGGACGCTTTATGGTTTTACGCCATTGGTTTCATAATTATATGGGTTATTGCTATTTTATTCCATAAAAAACTGAAAATTGACATTGAAGGTCCTCTGCTGATGAGGAGAACTAAAAAATTAAGGGGTTTCATCGATGACATAGCACAGTGTTCCCCTCGTTTCTGGAAATGGACTATGAATATCGGAGTACCATTAGGCTTTTTCTTCATGTTTTTAATGCTCTATTTTCTAGTAATTTCTTTACAAACCCTTCTAGAAGCGCCTTCAGTGGCCATAATTTTACCCGGAGTGGATTTACCAGGGCAACCCTTTACCGTTCCACTGGGTTATGGTATAATTGGCTTAGCTACTGTGATGATCGTCCATGAGTTTGGACATGGGATTTTAGCAAGAGCAGAAGGTGTTAGCATAAAATCCATAGGAGTTTTACTCCTTGCAGTACTTCCTGGGGCTTTCGTTGAACCAGATGAAGATGAAGTGAAAAAATTGAGCAGGATCTCCAAATTAAGATTCTACGTGGCTGGTTCTATT
>JAJFTX010000213.1 GCA_021372715.1 Methanobacterium sp.
ATATCCACGTACTACAGGGTGAGAGATCCATGGCCAGCGGTAACACCACGTTGGGAAGATTCCAATTAGTAGGAATACCTCCCGCTCCCAGAGGAATGCCTCAAATTGAGGTTACATTTGATATAGATGCTAATGGTATTATGAATGTTTCTGCCAAGGATATGGGAACTGGTAAAGAACAGAAAGTCACCATAACCGCCCCCAATAAGCTTTCCAAGGATGAAATTGATCAGAAGGTAAGAGAAGCTGAAGCTCATGCCGACGATGATAAGAAGAAACAGGATGAAATTGAAATCAGGAACAACGCAGACTCTATGATTTACACCTCAGAGAAAACTTTAGAAGAGTTAGGGGACAAAGTAAACCCTGATCAGAAATCTAAGATAGAAGGATTGGTTAAAGAATTAAGAGAACTTATCGGTGGAGATGACCTAGCAGCAATCAAGAGCAAGACTGAAGAACTTACCAAAGCTGTGCAAGAAGTAGGGGCAGCCATTTATCAGCAAGCTCAACAGGAACAAGCTCAGCAACAAGCTCAACAGGAATCTCAGGACCAACAAGGTACTGAAGGTGGAGATGACACCGTAGACGCTGACTATGAGGTCAAAAAATAAATATTTGAATTAAGTGGTAGGGGACTTTTCCCTACCAATATTAATTTTTCATCAAATAAATTTTAAAAATTATAATCTTTAAATAATTTAAAAACAAATGGTTACTTAATATTTATTCTAGTTTTTATGATTAAATAGTAAAGATAATAAAGGTAAAGATTATATGGAAGAAAAACGTGATTATTACGAGATTCTTGGGTTAGAAAAAGGTGCTGAAAAAAAAGATATTAAAAAGGCCTATCGTAAACTGGCCATGCAGTATCACCCAGATGTCAGTGACGACCCTGAAAGTGCAGATAAATTCAAGGAGATCAGTGAAGCCTATGCTGTCCTATCTGATGATGAGAAAAGAAACACCTATGATCAATACGGACATGCAGGAATGGGCGGGTTCTCCCAGGAAGATATATTCAACAATATAAACTTCGAAGATATTTTTCGTGGCTTCGGTTTCGGAGGAAGCAGTGGCGGAGCAGGTGGTTTTGAAAGCATATTCGATCTATTCGGATTTGGAGGAGGTAGAAGAAATGGACCCGTACAGGGAGATGACATCGCCTACCACCTTGATATAACCTTAGAAGACGCTGCTGAAGGGTTAGAAAAGGATATTGAAGTTTCCCATAAAAAAACCTGTACCCATTGTAACGGTTCAAAAGCCGAACCAGGGACAGAATCACGTGTATGTTCCCAGTGTGGTGGAAGTGGCCAGGTTCGCCAGGTAAGTAACACCCCACTAGGTCAGTTTGCGACCATAAGACCATGTAGTACCTGCCATGGTGAAGGTAAAATAATAGATACTCCCTGTAATGAATGCCATGGAAAGGGTATTGTAAAACAGAAGAGCACCATCCATATCAAAATACCCCCAGGTGTCGATAATGGAAGCAGACTGCGTATTCCAGGTGAAGGAGATATCGGTGAACGAGGTGGGCCGCCTGGAGACCTTTATATTCTGATAAAAGTGAAAAAACATCCATTATTTATTCGTGATGGTTCAGATCTAATCTATGAAATGCCCATCAGCTTTGTTCAGGCTTCTTTAGGTGATACAGTTGAAGCACCTACACTTAATGGAGCGGTAGATCTTAAAATACCCTCTGGAACACAGAGTGGTACTTCTTTCCGCATAAAAGGTCAGGGACTTCCCCATATGCGCTGGACTGGTAAAGGCAATTTATATGTAAAGGTCAAAGTAGTTACTCCCAAAAAGTTAAACACCAAACAGAAGGAATTACTTCGTGAATTTGCCGATGCCAGTGGTGAAGAAATATACATTGAAGATAAAGGCTTCTTTGATAAGATGAAGGACGCTATTGGACATTAAAATTCCAGATTTAAGTTATTTTTTTAAGCTAAAATCAGAGATAACCCCAAAATAAACATTATACCTACTAGCAAAGGTGCATAAATTTTCTCCAGTAATACTGGATCTATTTTTTTAAGCAATTTTGGCCCTATAAATGCACCTATGAAAGCTCCACCTCCCAGGATTATTATTAAAGATAAATCCAATCT